>DASQNL010000250.1:0-4694 GCA_035644995.1 Pyrinomonadaceae bacterium
CTCGTGAACGATGGAGAGCCAGAAATTAGGCGTGGCGAGCCATTCCTCGACCGTGTAGCCGAGCATCGTCTCCACGTAATCGCTGACGAAGTTGATGCGCTGGTTCGACTCGTCCGGCTCGCCCCATGCTTCCCACACCACCCCCGGCACGTTGCCGACCATCGCCTGTAGGTGACGCCTCTGACTTTCGAGCAGAGACGCGAGGCGCGTCTTTTCCGCCTCCGCACGCTTGCGCCGCGTCACGTCGCGCGCCACGCCCTCAATCGCATCAGGCCGGCCGCCGATGTAAGAAACTCTCGTGCTCACTTCGAGCGTCAGGCGACGCCCGTCTTTGGTCATGATGTCTATTTCGTAGACGGTCGGGCTGGGGTCTTGGAGTTTACGCTCCAGCATCTGCTTCGCATATTCAAGATGTTCCGGCACGACGACCTGCGAGATGTTCAAGCCGCCCAGAATCTCCTCCCGCGTGTAGCCGGTGATCTCAGCCCCGGCGCGATTGATCGAGAGATAGTTGCCTTGCAGGTCGTGCGCGTAGATGATGTCGTTGGCGTTCTCCAAGAGGCTCCGGTAACGCTCCTCGCTGAGGCGCAGGGACTCTTCCGCCTGTTTGCGGGCGGTGATGTCCGTGTCGGAACCCGTCAGCCTGTACGCCCGCCCGCCCGCGTCTCTGAGCGCGACGCCCTGAGCGAGAAACCAGAGGTAGCGGCCATCCTTGTGGCGGCGACGGGCTTCAACCTCATAGCGCGAAACTTCGCCTTCGATGTGCGCCTTCGTGGCCGCGATGACCCTCTCTTTATCCTCCGGGTGGACGAGTTGACACCACGCGTCGAAGTTGTTCGCGAGTTCGTCGTCTCGGTAACCGAGCAGAGCTTTGAGGTTTGGGGAGAGATAAAGATCGTGTGTGTCGAGGTCTAAGTCCCAGATGCCGACGCGCCCCGATTCGGCCGCGCGCTGGTAGCGCGATTCGCTTTCACGCACAAACTCCTCGGCCTGCTTGCGCTCCGTCACGTTGCGCGCGACGCAGACGTGCAAGCCGGGCAAGACGTGTGCGCGCGCGCTCCACTCCAACTCGACGACGCTGCCGTCCGAGGCGCGCATCGGGAAGTCGCCGGCGAAAACGCCCGTCTCGCTCAAAGCCTCAAAAGCGCGCCGCGCCTCCGCTTCCCTTTCGGGAAGCATGTAGGAACTGAAGTGCGCGCCGACCAGCCGCTCGCGCGTCTCTCCGAGGATGCGGCACAAGCTGTCGTTGACATCCACGAAGCGGCCGCTTTCATTCAGCAGGATGATGCCGTCGAGCGTGGTTTCAAAGAGCGCGCGATAACGCGACTCGCTCTCGCGCAAGCCTTGCTCGGCGACGACCCGCCCCGTAATGTCTTCGTGCATGAGGACGACTTCGCGCACGCGTCCCGCTTCGTCTTTGATCGGGTAAGCGACGGCCTTCGTCCAACGGCGCGGCTCGGCGTGGCGCGTGATGTGTGGAATGGTCGCGTCCGGGTCGTATAAAACCGGAGGCATCTCGACCGCCTCTCCGGCGAAGGCGCGCCGGATGTAAGGCATGATGCCCTTCTCGACAAGTTGCCGGTCTTCGAGGATGTTGTAGCCTTCGAGTTGTTCGAGCGTCACGCCCCACAACTCCTCCCAAGCGCGGTTGACGCGAAGGATGCGCCCGTCCGGCGACATGATCTGGATGCTCAACGGCGACTGTTCGAGGATGGCGCGGAAGCGGTCATCGGTGGCCGACTCGGTTGTGCTGTCTTTGATAACCATGCGGATTTTGCCACGACCCTTACCCGAACTACCGCGACCAACGAGCAATCACGGGCGCGCCCCGCAATGCTTATCCCGACACACTATGCAAAAGTTATCATCGCCGTTTAAAACGCCGTTACATTCTAGTGCAAGTTGACAGATGGGGCTAGACGCATTGCGTGGAGATAGCTGGACGATTTGAAAACAGTTTACCGCCCGCCCGGTCTGCATTTTCATTGTTTGAGATGACTTTCACTCATGACAAAATCTCGATTTCAGGTGGAACAGTTATCCTTAGTTCAGGTCGCAGTAATCCCTCTGTAGCGGTGTCAAAAAACGCTTTCGCCGTGGTTGGAATCGCGCTCAATCGGTATCGAAAACACTTTCGTGCCTGTCGGAATTGCTTTTATGTGTGCGGGTTGAGTTGAAGGGCGTCAAAGTTGATTTTTCCACTCCGCATTGAAACATATCTATTGACATCTATCGGCATTCGCTGTAAAAGACGCTTTCTCGCCTTATTCAACTCTATTAGAGGTGTCATGATGGCAATTGCCAAGCAGCACGATGAAACCCTGACCCTGACCGCCGCGCAGGAAATGCTCGGCGTCTCGCGCACCACCCTGTGGCGCATCATCCGTTCTTACCAAATCCAGACGCTCACCGATGTGCTGGATACCCGCATCAAGCTGGTTAAAAAATGTGACATCGAACGCGTGCTCGAAGATGCAGAAAAAGTACGCCGAGGAATCGCAGCATGATCACTATCGCCATCGCTAATCAAAAAGGTGGCGTCGGCAAGACCACCGTCTGCCGCGAACTCTCCGCCTGTTGCGCCCTCAGAGGCCACCAAACCTTAGCCATCGACGCCGACCCACAGGGAAATTTAACTTCCTCTTGGGTTGATTCCGATGTTTACGAGGCTACGCTCTCGCACGTCCTGATCGAGCCTGAATCCACAACGGGCGTCAAAGTTGAACCGCTTCCCCTCGACGACGCCATTCTGGAAAGTCCCGTCGAGGGTCTCGACCTCGTCCCGGCCGATATTCGCCTCGCCAGGTTCGAGATGCAGCCCGACTATTTAACCCATCGCCTCAGAAACCAACTCCAAGAGCACGGCAAGGGCTACGATCTGGTCTTCATAGACTGCCCGCCCCAACTCGGAAAGCTTTTGACTGCCGCCCTTTACGCTTCGGATTTCGTCATCGTCCCCTGCGCCTCCGATGCGATGGGCTTGCAGGGTCTCTCGGATTTGGCTTTCACCATCGAACAAGTGCGCAAAAACGTCAATTCCGGCCTCCAGATGTTGGGCGCTGTGATAAATCTCTATAAACCACAGCGCAACCTGTCGGCCGAATCCCGCAGCGCCGTCGAGGCCGCCATCGGACTGGTCGGCCACGTCTTCGACACCAACTTGCACGACTACTCCAAAGTGGCGGAAGCCCCTTCGCAGAAATTACCGGCCGTCCTCTATGCCAAGTCGCACCGCGCCTCCGACCAGCTTTGGAGTCTGACCGAAGAGGTTCTGGATCGGCTGCAAATGTCGCGGCAGAAGATTTCCGCCGTCAAGTGAGGTAATCAATGGGAGAGATTAAGCCTAAATCCACCAGTTCTTTACGTAGTCCACAGCCCAAAAAGAAGCTAGGCTTGACCGTGCCGACGGCGCTGCGTTTACCCCACGACGATTTAATAAAACCGGAGGAGATTCAGACCCCTGTGACCCCTGTCACCCCCGTCACATCTGTCACCCCTGTGACCCCCGTCACCCCTGTCACAGGGGATGCGGCGCCTAAGAGAGATTTCACGCGGGTGGCTAACTCAGTGGTGCGTGACGCGATTCCGGCCGGACTCTTTACCGGCAAAGGCAAACAACTCTACGATTATCTCTATTCCCAAACCCGCGGAGCCATCGTCCCCAAACGCGCGGAACGAATCCCCACGGATAAAGTGATGCGCGGGGCCGGCATGACACGACATACGTATCGCGCTCATCTGCAAAGGCTCGTTTTGTCCGGTCTGGTAAGGGTAGAGGAAAAGGGAGGCGAGCACGGCGGCAATCTTTTCACCGTTTATCTGCCGGAAGAAGTCGGTGTAGAGAGGGGTGACAGGGGTGACAGGGGTGACAGGGGTGTGACAGTGCAAGATCTACACATGGTACAGGGGTCAGAACCTGACAGGGGTGACAGGGGTCTATCTGTTGCAAACACAGATACTTTGGAGGCGTCTAAGACTTCTTTTAAGACTATAGAAAAATTTTTTGATGATGAGGCTTTCGCCAAATCGCTCCGCGGGGTGGAAAGGGAACTAACCGGCAAAGAATCTTCCGCTCAAGCATGGGAACCTCTATTTGAATTGCTCTCGACGGAACTTAAGATCGCCGCTGCCCGCACGACCGTTTCATCCGTCCCGGCATTTCTTACCGAACACCTCCGGCGCAGATTATGGAAATTGGACAACAAACAATTAGAAGAACAAGTTGTTGACCAGAAATCTCCGGAGCCTCCTGTTGATGCTGCGAAATGTCCTGACTGCGGCGGCACCGGCTGGTGGTACCCGAACGGCCTCGACAAAGGGGTCGCCCGCTGCGCGCATCAAAAACTGCTGTGAATTTCAAATCAAAGATGAGCGTTTATGTCCCGGTTTAAATTTCATCTTCAATAATAGTCTCACTCAAACTATTAGGTTTCACAAAGTTTCACGGAGTCTAAATAATTGAATTTTAAATGAATTGGAGGAATGGCAAGCGAGCTTTCATCGAACCGAGGCAGTATTTAAGGTAATTGTACTTTTATCAATCTAAGACTTGACGGTGTCTATTCAGGAGGGCAGCTAAACTCAGTAAAAAAGCGACTTCGGCGACACTCCGAGGCCATTCTCGTCGGCTATAAGCCATCTCCTCTCGCAATGCCTGCTCAGAAAGGGCACTGATGCCGACCTCCTACGAGATT
>DASQNL010000251.1:0-28223 GCA_035644995.1 Pyrinomonadaceae bacterium
TGCGGGCGTCGCCCTCGACCACGGCGACCTCCCCCGCGCCGAGCATTTCGACGAGCGCGCTGTCGTCGGTCGCCTCGATGCCCTGAGCGCGTGCGTGTTCGTAAGCGCGCCGCAGCAGTTCATAACGAAAGCACTGCGGCGTCAGCGCACGGCGCAGACTCTCGCGCGGAAGCGTGGCGGCGATGCGCCCACCCTCGCACACTTTGATCGTGTCGATGACGGGCGCGCACAAAACGGCCGCGCCCCATTCCCCGGCGGCGCGCACCGTGCGCTCGATCTCTTCCGCCGTCACGAATGGGCGCACGCCGTCATGCACGGCGACGATCTCGATCTCCGCGCCGCCGCCGAGAGAATCCAGACCGCGCCCGACCGATTCGGTGCGCGTCGCGCCGCCCTCGACGACGCGCGCCAGTTTGCGCAACTCGCCGCGATAAGGCGCGACGCGAAACGTCGTCTCCTCGACGGGCGCGACCATGACGATCTCGTCCACGGCCGCGCACGCCTCGAATCGCCTCAGCGTATGAATGATGAGAGGGACGCCCGCCAGCGCGCGAAACTGCTTCGGCGCATCTCCCCCGGCGCGCGTGCCCCTTCC
This sequence comes from Pyrinomonadaceae bacterium, assembly GCA_035644995.1. Taxonomy (GTDB): domain Bacteria; phylum Acidobacteriota; class Blastocatellia; order Pyrinomonadales; family Pyrinomonadaceae; genus JAIVJZ01. The sequence goes on from DASQNL010000251.1 coordinate 596, forward strand.
GGCGGCGACGATGATGGCGACATTCATAGGGATGAGGGATGAGGGATGAGGGATGAAAGGAAGGCTTCACTCACTTGAAGGCTTTTCTTACTCATCCCTCATCCCTCATTCCCTCATCCCTTAATTCAGTGTTCTTCCGGCTCGATGCTGCGGGCGGCGACGGTTTGGGGGCGCGGGTCGCTGCGGTAGGGGCGGCGCGAGGGGTTGTTACCGTTGATGCCGCGCGTGTCGGTGTTGTGGATGCTCGCGCCGTTCTCGTGAGCCTCTTCGGAGAGGCGTCCGAAGATCATTTTCCCGGCGGTCGTTTGCAGCACGCTCGTGACGGAGATGTCGGCGTTCTTGCCGATCATCTTGCGCGCGTTGTCCACGACGACCATCGTGCCGTCGTCCAGATAAGCGACGCCCTGATTGTATTCTTTGCCTTCTTTGAGGATGAAGACGCGCATTAATTCGCCGGGCAGGACGACGGGTTTGAGAGCGTTGGCGAGTTCGTTGATGTTGAGGATGGAGACGCCGTGCAGTTGCGCCACCTTGTTCAAATTGAAATCGTTGGTGACGACCACGGCATCGAGTTGCTTGCTCAGTTCGAGCAGTTTGAGATCAACTTCGCGCACGGCCGGAAAGTCCGTGTCCACGACCTGAATGTCGAGCGTGTTGTTGGTTTGGAGACGGTTGAGCATGTCGAGGCCGCGCCGCCCGCGCTGCCGTTTGTTGGAGTCGGGCGAGTCGGCCACCTGCTGCAACTCGCGCAGGATAAACTGCGGGATGACAATCGTGCCGGAGAGGAACCCGGCCTCGGCGATGTCGGCGATGCGCCCGTCGATGATGACGGAGGTGTCGAGGATTTTGAAATCGCGCCGCGCCGACTTGTCGCTGAAGATGCCGCCGAGCGCGGAGAGATCGAGATAGTCGCCCTTGGCCGCGCCGACGACCAGCCCGATGTAGGCCATCAGGAAGGTGAGCGCGAGCGTCAGAAAGGTTTTCATCCCGACGGGCACGGCGTCGGAGTGCTGGCTGGTGATGAGCGAGCCGATGAGGTACGCGCCGACGATGCCGAGAATCGAGCCGACCGCCGCGCCAATGAGCGTCTTGAGCGAAGCGCGCTGGATGCGCCGCTCGAACATGATGATGGCGAACGCGATCAGAGCGGCCACGCCCGCCGACAACAGCGGCTTGTCATGGATCGGATGCAGCACGTATCCGGCCGCCACCAGCAGCGCCGTGAAGACCAGACGAATGAGGATCAAATCCGTTTTCATAACCGCGAGATATTAACACGCCCTTCACACGGGCGTCACGAAAAGGTTTCCCCGCCGACCGGCCGGAGCCAACCGGCCACGCCCGGAATAATTCTTTCGCCCACGCTCGTCGCTTTTGCCCGCGCCGCGACTGTGACAGTCGCTCAAAGTGTCACACTCAGGCATCCGTCTTCTCTCAATTAAGTTAAAAGTCATCCGGCGCAGAGACTTACACATCGCCCGAACCCTCTACTCAAGGACAAACACACAGCCATGCGACGAAAAATATCAGCCGCGCTCATCTTACTATTGTCCGCACAAATTTGTCTGGCGCAACTTCCGCCCGCGCCCGCTCCCGAAAAGCTCTTGGTCAAAATCCCCGCCGGCACGCGCGTGGATGTCGCCACGGCCAACAGCATCGATTCGGGCGAAGTCAAAATCGGCGACGTGATTGTTTTCCGTGTGTTGAAAGATGTGAAAGTGGACGGGGTCACGCTGATCGCGGAGAACGCGCTCGCCACCGGGCGCGTGTCGAAGGCGAATAGAGGCCGCTCGTTCGGCCGCGCCGGTCAACTCGCTTGGGAGATGCAAGAAGTGGTTGCCGTCAACGGCCAACCGATTCCGCTCGCTTTCGCGGAGCAACGCAAGGGAGCCAGCAAAGGCGGCACGGTGGCGGCGGCGACGGTCGTCACGGGCGTCATGCTCTTTTACGCCGCGCCGGTCGCGCTGCTCTGGGGGTTCAAGCGCGGCAAGAGCGCGGTCTTTCCGGCGGGCGCGGTATTGACGGCGGCGACGCGCGACGACGCCACGCTCACGCTCGACCCGCCCCGTTAAAACAACTCTTTCAACGCCTCTTCCACCGAACGCACGCCGACGACGCGCAAGCCCAACAGGCGTTGCAAGCCTTCCGCATTGGAGGCGGGCATGATCAGCTTTTTGAAGCCCAGCGTTTGCGCCTCGCGCGCCCGCACCTGCGCTTGCATCGCCCCGCGCACCTCGCCCGTCAAACCCACTTCGCCGAAGACGGCGGTTTTACCGTCGAGCGGCCGATTCTTATAACTCGATACGAGCGCGACGACCACGCCGAGGTCGGCGGCCGGTTCGTCAATATCCAGCCCGCCCGCGATGTTGACGAACACGTCGTTGTTCAGCAAGGGGAGTTCGAGCCGCTTCTCCAGCACCGCGAGCAGGAGGGCGATGCGGTTCGTGTTGAACCCCTGCGCCGTGCGCAAAGGGTAATTGTATTTCGAGTTCGCCACGAGAGCCTGCACTTCGACAAGCACCGGCCGCGTGCCTTCCATGCAGGCCGTCACCACCGAACCGGCGGCGTTTTCGGGTCGCTCCTGCAAAAAAATCTCCGACGGGTTGGCGACGGCTTTCAGCCCCGCGCCCGTCATCTCGAACACGCCGAGTTCGTTGGCCGCGCCGAAGCGATTCTTCGTCGCGCGCACGATGCGATGGTTGTGATGGCGGTCGCCCTCGAAGTAGAGCACCGTATCGACGATATGTTCCAGAGCCTTCGGCCCCGCGATGGAGCCTTCCTTCGTGACGTGGCCGATGAGAAAGACGGGCACGCCGCGCGTCTTGGCGAACGTCAAAAATCGCCCCGCCACCTCGCGCACCTGCGAGACCGAACCCGGCGCGCTTTCGATCTGCGAGGAGAAGACCGTCTGGATCGAATCCACGATCACCGCGCCCGGTTCTTCGCGTTCGATCTCGGCGAAGATACTTTCGAGATTCGTCTCCGACAGCAGGTAGAGGTTTTCCGCCGCGACGCCCAAACGCTCGCCGCGCATCTTGATCTGCCGCTCCGACTCCTCGCCCGAAATATAGAGCACGCGCGCCCCGCCCGCGCTCAACTTATCCGCCACTTCGAGCAGCAAAGTAGACTTCCCGATGCCCGGATCGCCGCCGATCAGAACGAGGCTGCCCGGCACGATGCCGCCGCCGAGCACGCGGTCGAACTCCGTGATGCCCGACGAGACGCGCACGTCGTCCTGCGATTCGATGTCGGCAAAGGCGACGGGCTTCGCCTCACGCGCCTGTAGGCCGCTGCGCGCCGCCCCCTTCGCCGCCTTAGCGGTAACGCCGGATTTCTCTACGGCCGTCCCCCCCTTGCCGCAATCCGGGCACAACCCAAAATGCTTGCGCTCTTGATGGCCGCAGTTCTGACATTCAAAATATGTTAACGCTCCCTTTGCCACTCCCTATTCCTTCCGGCCTAAAAATTCCCGAATCTTTTCCAACGGGCGACCGAGCACGGCGCGCCCGCCCCGCTCGACGATGGGGCGTTCGATGAGCGCGGGATGCGCGACCATCAGCGCGACGGCTTCCTCGTCCGTGAGTTCGCGCCGATCTGGATTCAACTCGCGGTAGAGCGGTTCTTTCGTGCGCAGCAGTTCGCGCGGCGCAATGCCCAGCTTGGCGACGAGTTCGCGCAGCTTCTCCGCGCCGAGCGGCGCGGTCGTGTAATTGACCTTCTCGACCACGATGCCGCTCTCACGGAGCAGGCGGTTGGCCTCGCGGCACGTGCTTCAAGTCGGTTTCTCGTAGATCGTGATCTTGTCGTCGTTCATTTCGTCCTTCCCGCGCCGTGTGAGACGCGAAGCGTTGCGGCATCGGACGCTCAGGGCGCGAGCATCAGCGGTCGGCCGTCAGTGGTCTTCGGCCTTCTCTTCGATTTCGAGGATGTCGCCTTCGGTGAAGAGGTAGGTGCGCATGTGCTTGTCGAAGGCGGGACTCATGCGGCGCAGGTATTCGAGAGCCATCATGGCGTGCTCGATCTCTTCGTCGCGGTTGTGTTCGAGGATGCGGCGCAGTTGATCGTCCGTCGTCACTTCGGCGCGCTGGTTGTACCAGTCAACCGCCTCCAACTCTTCCTGCACGGATTTGACGGCGCGCGAAAAATTCAACGTCCGCTCGCTCATTTTCTCGTAACTCTCATGCCACTCTGCGCTGGTTGCCACGTGGGGTTTTCCTCCTGAAAGTGCCTGACTGTAAACTTCGCTTCATCCTACCTTAGTCTCCGAGTCAAAGTCTAAAGCGGGCAACTTCGCCGGGAACAAGATGCGCGGCGGCGGGGTCTAACCTTTCCGAGTCCGCTCGTTTGAGACCCGTCGGCACCGGCACAGAGAGGACTGACAGTTATGTTCACACACTTGATCGAATCCGGCTCGCACAAAAAAGACATCGGGCGACGGGGGCGTTTCTTCCTCGGCACGCTCGCCTGCTACGGCTTGCTCCTGTTGGTGGCGGGCGTGGCGAGCGTCTACGCCTACGACTCGCGTCTCGGCAAACAGAACCTCGAACTCTACACCCTCGTGGCGATCCCGCTCCCGCCCGCCGAGGCGCGCACGACGCCCGACCGGCCGCGACCGGCGGCCGGCGGCGGCGGGCAGCGCACGGAAGTTATCCAACGCGTCGCCGCCATCGCGCCGCTGCTCGACAACACGCGGCCGCCCGCCACCGTCTCGACCGAGAGCAACCGCTTCGCCGAACTGCCGCGCAACTCGGTTTACGTCCCCGGCGACAGAGACATTACCCCGACGGAGGGCGGCGGTTTGGTCGTGCCGGGGGGCGGCAACTATCCGACCCACCGGAATCGCCCCGCCGTCGTCGTGCCCGTCGCCGACGACGAAGAAGACCCGCGGCCGGTGAGGCCGACCCCGACGCCCGCGAAACCGCGCGATCAGATCAGGGTTTCGAGCAGCGTTATCAGCAGCAAGATCATCAGCAAGCCCACGCCCGCCTACCCGCCTCTCGCCAGGCAGGCGCGCGTGCAGGGGACGGTCACGGTCGAGATTCTGATCGACGTGGAAGGCCGCGTCGTCTCGGCGCAGGCGACGAACGGCCACCCGCTGCTGCGCATGGCGGCGCAACAATCCGCCTACCATGCGCGCTTTTCGCCAACCTCGATCTCCGGCCAACCCGTCAAGGTGTCCGGCGTGATCACTTACAACTTCATCCTGCAATAGACCGCAAAGAAAGGAGACTCCAGAGAGCGCACAGCAAAACTCAGGAAGGTACAGACCCCGTAAGGGAAAGGGGAACGGGGAAAGGGGGAAAGGGAAAGGGGGAAGGGGTAAAGGGTGGGGACAACGTGGCGCGCTCCGGCGAAGCCGTTTCCCCGCTTTTACCTTTCCCCTTTCCCCCTTTCCCCGCTTTTACCTTTCCCCTTTACCCCTTACCCCTTCCCTCTTCTCCTTCTTCTTTGAATCTTCTCGGCACGCGCCTGCTCACGCCGCAGGTTATTTCATAGGAGATCGTGCCCACGATTCCGGCGATCTCTTCGGCGGGCACAAAGAGTTCGCCGTCCGCGCCGATCAGCGTCACTTGATCTCCGCGCTCCACATGCGGCACGTCCGTCACGTCGAGCAGCGTCAAATCCATCGAGATGCGGCCGACGACCGGAGCCAGGCGGCCGCGCACGATGACGCGCCCGCGATTCGAGAGAGCGCGCGGGTAGCCGTCGTGATAGCCGATGGGCACGGTGGCGATGAGCGTTTGGCGCGTCGCCGCGAACGTGCAGCCGTAGCCGAGCGTCTCGCCCGCTTCGATCCACTTCAAGAGCATGATGCGCGAACGCACGTTCATCACCGGATGAAATTCCGGCACGCCTTCCTGTCCGCGTGGAAGCACGTCGCGCCAGAGGCCGTAGAGCACGCCGCCCGGCCGCACCAGATTGCCGCGCGCGGCGGGGTGCGCGAAGGTCGCCGCCGAGTTTGCCAGGTCAATGAAAGTCGGCGCGTGTCCCGCCGCGCGAAACGCGTCGTGCGCCGCACGAAAGCGCGCCAACTGTTCCCCGGTGAAAGGGTCGTGCGCCGCATCGTCGGCCGCGGCGAAGTGAGTCATCAGGCCGTCCACGCGCAGGTTCGTATGTTTTTTGAGGGCGCGCGCAAACTCCGTCGCCGCTTCTTGGCGCAGGCCGAGCCGCCCCATTCCCGTGTCGATCTTGACGTGTATATCGGCGACGATGCCCGCCTCGCGCGCCGCGCGGTCGAACGACTCGGCCATGTCGAGTTGGTAGACGACGGGCACGAGACGTTGTTTGATAAGCGTGCCGGCCTGCCCCTCCCAGAATCCTTCGAGACATAAGATGGGCTGCGCGATCCCGGCGGCGCGCAACTCACACCCTTCTTCCGGCAGCGCGACGCCGAACCAATCCGCGCCCTCGGCCGCGAGCCGCCGCGCGCAACCGGCCGCGCCGTGCCCGTAGGCATCGGCCTTCACGACGGCCATCACCCTGACTTCGCTCCCGACCGAGCGGCGCACCGCCCGGAAGTTCGCGGCGAGCGCGTCGAGATCGATCTCAGCCCACGTCGGACGCCGGGCGGGCGTTCCGGTGTCGGCATCAGTTTTCGGCGTCTGGTCTTGATCGGGCATGATTCATAAAACGAAGTCCCGTGCGCGGCGTTTGAATGTTCGATTCAAACGCCGCGCACGGGACGAAAACTCTCACCTCGGCCGTCGGCTTTGCCGCCGCCCTACTCTTTCCACATGTTCTCGAAGCGCGTGAACTCTTTGAGGAAGGCGAGGTTGACCGTGCCCGTCGGGCCGTTGCGCTGTTTGGCGATGATGACTTCGGCAATCCCGGCGTTCTCTTCCGTGCGGTTGTACTGCTCCTCTCGGTAGATGAAGGCGACCACGTCGGCGTCCTGCTCGATTGCGCCCGATTCGCGCAAGTCCGAGAGTTGCGGGCGATGGTCGGTGCGCGCTTCGGGCGCGCGCGAGAGTTGCGAGAGGGCGACGAGGGGCACGTTCAACTCCTTCGCCAAGCCTTTCAACTCGCGCGAGATTTGCGAAACCTCCTGCTGCCGCGACTCCGAACGCTTCGACGAACCCGACATCAACTGTAAATAATCGACGATGATCAGATCGAGCCGCTTCTGTTCCGCCGCCAGCCGCCGCGCCTTCGCGCGCATCTCCAAGACGGAGATGCCCGGCGTATCGTCTATGAAAATTTTCGTTTCCGAGAGCGTGCCGAGCGCGCCCGCGAGCCGCGCCCATTCGTCGCGCGAGAGGAAACCGGCGCGAAAACGATGGGCGTCGACGTGCCCTTCGGAACAGAGCATACGCATCACCAGAGCCTCTTTCGACATCTCCAGCGAGAAGACGCCGACGACCGCGTTGGCCTGAATCGCCGCGTTCTGCGCGAGCGTCAGGCAGAGCGAAGTTTTGCCCATCGAGGGGCGCGCGGCGACGATGATCAAGTCCGATGGTTGGAGGCCGGAAGTCAGCTTGTCGAGTTCGGCGAAGCCGGTGGTGAGTCCGGTCAGAGCCACGCCGCGCCCGCCGAGTTCCTGCACCTTTTCGAGAATCTGGTCGGCGATGGGTTTGACGTGCGCGAAGCCTTGCCGGAGACGTTCGTCGGCCAGCGCGAAGATCATCTGTTCGGCGTGGTCGAGGATGAGGCTGGCCTCGTCCTCTTCTTCGAGGGCTTCGCTCGTGATCTTGTTGGCGACCTTGACGAGTTGGCGCATCAACGACTTGTCGCGCACGACCTTCGCGTAGGCGGCGATGTTCGTGAAGTGCGGCAGGCCGTAGGTGAGTTCGGAGATGAAGGCGATGCCGCCGACCTGTTCGAGCGCGCCGTCGCGGCGGAGTTCCTCGCCGAGGAGGATCGGGTTGATCTCCGCGCCGCGCTCGCTCATCGAGATCATGGCGCGGAACAGGTGCTGGTGCGCGCGGACGTAGAAGTCTTCGGCTTTAAGCAGTTCGATGGCCTGATTAACGAGGCCGTTGTCGAGGATGATCGCCCCTAGGATCGCACGCTCCGCATCCGCGCTGTGCGGGAGCGGGCGTTCGAGCATTTGATCGCGCGTCGAATCGGGAGCGAAATTTTTGACCATCGGGAGACTCGGAAGTTTCGGAAGTTAGAGGGAAGACCGGACAAAAAAACTGCCGTAAGCGGTGGTTGCTCTCGAACTAAAATCACCCGCCGGGAGCAACGCGCCTACAGCATACTATAGCCAAAGCGGGCGCGACAATGTTTAGTTGCCGCGCCCGCTCGTTTGTTTGATGTTACTCGGCGGCGGCCGTCTCGTCGGTTCCGGCCTCCGTCGAAGCATCGGCGGCCGTGTCCGCGCCGGTCGTGGCTTCCGTCGCCGCCGCCGCCGCGCCGCCTTCGGCCGTGACGATGACGGGAATCTCGACGTTCACTTCGCGGTGCAGCCGCACGCGCACGGAAAACTCGCCCGTCTCTTTGATCGCTTCCGCGAGGTTGATGCGCCGACGGTCAAACTCGTAGCCCTGCGCTTTGAGGGCTTCCTGAATGTCCATCGAAGTGACCGAGCCGTAGAGCATGCCGTGTTCGCCGACCTTGCGCTCGAAGGTCAGGCGCAGCGCGTTCATTTGCGCCGCCTGCGCCTCCGCCCCGGTGCGCTCGGTCGCTTCCTTACGCATGAGCGCGGCGCGCTCCTGTTCGATCTGCTTGACGTTCGAGGCCGTCGCCTGCACGGCGAGTTTGCGCGGCAGCAGGTAGTTGCGCGCGTAGCCCGCGCGGACTTTGACGATCTCGCCGCGCGCTCCCAAATTATCAATATCTTCACGCAAGAGGACTTGTGTGTTTGCCATAATCTTTTAGTCCCTTCTTTTTACGAATCGGCGGCGTAGGGCAAGAGCGCGATGTTGCGCGCGCGTTTGATGGCCTCGGCCAGCATGCGTTGGTGCGGCGCGCACGACCCCGAAATGCGGCGCGGCAAAACCTTGCTGCGCTCCGGGATGTAGTTCGTCAGCAACTTCACGTCCTTGAAATCAATAATGTCAACTTTGTCCAGGCAGAAGCGACACACTTTGCGCCGCCGGAATCTGCCGCCGCGCCCACCGCCGGGGCCGCCGCGCCCGCCGCGGTCGCCGCCGCCGCCGAAGCGACCGCCGCCGCCGCCACGGTCGTCGTCATTTCCGAAATCACGTTCCCGATCACGATCAAAATTTCTCGACATAATTTTCCTCTCTCAAACTCGTCCGGCCACTTTCGCCGGTCAAGCGACCCGACCGTCGCGCTTGCGCTCACGCGCGTTATCTACTCGCGCGGCGCGCCCGGTTCAGGGTCGCGAATGATTTAACCTGCGCTTCCGAGCACGGGCAGCGCGACGGGCGCGCTGATATTACGCTCCGGCGTCCCCTTCGTCGGCGACCGCCGCCGCGGCAGCAACGGGAGCGGCGGCGGGAGCGGTATAATTGCCGCCGCCGCGTCCTCCGCTGCCCTTTTCAGGCCGCTTGCTCGCTTTGCGAATGCGTCGCTCTTTGAACTTCTCGGCGCGGCGGCGGTCTTCGTCCACGCGCACGGTGAGATAGCGCATCACTTGATCGCTGACGCGCATGCGGCGTTCGAGTTCGGCGATCTCGCCGCCCGTGCCTTCGATCTCGAACAGCATGAAATGGCCTTCGGTGTTGCGCCCGATGCGATAGGCCAAAGCCTTGCGCCCCATGCTCTCGGATTTGGTGATGGCGCCGCCCTGATCGGTGACGATTTTTTGCAGGTTTTCAACGAGGCGGGTCGAGTCTTCTTCGCCCGTCGCCGGGTCTATAATGAAGACCACTTCGTAAACTCTCTTCTCAGCCAAAATTCATCCTCCTTATGGATGTCTAGCCTCAGCCTCGTGGCGGAAGCAAGAAGGAAAGGAACGGTGACAAGTGACGGGTGGCAGGTGACAGGTTGGAACAAGAAGCGTTTTTATCTTGTCACCCGTCACTTGTCACCGTTGTAAGTTGCCATCGCTTTGTCAATGCCGTCGCGCAGGACGGCGCGGATCGCTTCGACGCTCCGCTCTAAAACTTTTTCCAGTTCGCCGCGCACGCCCGGCGGGAAACGTTCGAGCACGTACCGGGCGGTGTCGGCGAGCGGGTGTTCGGGTTGAATCCCGATGCGCAGGCGGATGAACTCATCCGTTCGCGCCTGCGCGATGATGCTTTTCAAACCGTTGTGGCCGCCGCTCGAACCGCGCGCCCTGAGGCGCAACGTGCCGAAAGGCAACGCGAGGTCGTCGCTGACGACCACTAAATCCGTCGCCGTTTTCAACTCGCGTTTGCGCAGCAGGCACTGCACCGATTCGCCGCTCAGATTCATGTAGGTCTGCGGCTTGACGAGTTCGACCGTGCGGCCTTCGATCTCGGCGCGTCCGACGAGCGCGCGACACTCTTCGCGCCGCACGTCGCGCCCGGCCTGGCGCGCCAACAAATCCACGACCATGAAGCCGAGGTTGTGGCGCGTCAACTCATATTGCGCGCCCGGATTGCCCAGCCCGACGATAAGCATCGCGAAACAGGGGAAGGGATAAAGGGGAAGGGGTAAAGGATGAAGGAAGAAGACCGGAGATATGCGTTCGCACCTTTCCCCCTTCTCCCTTGCCCTTTTCCCAAACTCCGTTAGGCTTCGCCGCCCTCGTCATCCTTCTTGCCCTTGCCGATAACTTCCGGCTCGGCGTCGTCGTCAGCCTCGACGGGAGCTTCGACCGGCTCCTCGGCGATGATGCCGACGGTGGCAAGCACCGTGTCCGGCTCATCCAGGATTTCGATGTTTTCCGCCACCTGTAGATCGGAGACGTGCAGCACATCGTGGACGCCGAGGTTCGAGACATCGAGGTCAATCGCGTCGGGGATGTCGCGCGGACGGACGCGGATATTAATTTCACGCACCATCTGTTCGAGCACGCCGCCGCCTTCGGTGACGCCGACGGGTTCGCCCGTCAAGTGCAGGGGCACGGTCACTTCAATCTTCTGACCGCGCACGAGGCGACGCAAATCGGCGTGGACGAGACGACCGCGAACGGGATCGATCTGCCGGTCGAGGAACATCACGTCGTGCCCGCCTTCGCCGTCAATGTCGAGGGTGAAGATGGTGTTGTGGCCTGACTCGGTGCGCAGGATGGCCGCCAGTTCGGCGAGCGAGGCGGAAGCGGAAACGGAATCGCCTTCGCCTCCGTAAATCGTGAGCGGCACGCGCCCGGCGGCGCGCACGCGGCGCGCATCGTTCTTCCCGCGCCCCTCGCGGCGCGTGGCTTGAATCGTAAATTCTTTCTTCTCTGCCATAATTAAATACCCAGTCTCAGGTTGCAGGTTTCAGGTCTGAGGTTCTTTGTTTCTTAACTTGAAACTTGAAACCTGAAACTTGAAACCGGATTAAGTGTTTGCCCTTCACACAAAGAGCGAAGAGACGCTGGTCTCCTCGTGGATCGACTTGATCGCCTTCGCCAGCAGCGGCGCGATGCTCAGAACTTTGAGATTGCCCATCTCACTCTTGCTCCCGTTGAACGGGATGGTGTTCGTCGTGACCACCTGCTCGATGTCCGACTGCGCCAACTGCTCGCAGGCGTGCCCCGACAAAACCGCGTGCGTGAAGCAGGCGTGAATGCTGGCCGCGCCCGCGCTCTTGAGAGCCTTCGCCACCTTCGTCAGCGAACCGCCCGTGTCGCACATGTCGTCAACCACCAGACAGTTGCGCCCGCGCACGTCGCCGACGACGTTCATCACTTCGGCCACGTTCGCCTTCTCGCGCCGCTTATCGCAGAGCGCGAGTTCGGCGTCGAGCCGTTTGGCGTAAGCGCGCGCGCGTTCCGCCCCGCCCGTGTCGGGCGCAACCACCGTCAGGTTCGGCATCGGGTTCGCTTGATAGTGGCCGATGAAGACGGGCGCGGCGTAGAGGTGATCGACCGGGATGTCAAAGAAGCCTTGAATCTGCGCGGCGTGCAAATCCATCGTCAGGACGCGGTGCGCGCCGGCCGTCGCGATCAAATTCGAGACGAGTTTGGCGGCAATCGGCACGCGCGGGCGATCCTTCTTATCCGAGCGCGCATAACCGTAATAAGGAATCACGGCCGTCACGCGCTCGGCCGACGAGCGACGGAAGGCGTCGAGCATGACGAGCAGTTCCATCAGGTTCGCGTCCGTGGGCGGGCAGGTCGGCTGCACGATGAAGATGTCGCCGCCGCGCACGTTCTCCGTGATCTGGAAGTTGAACTCGCCGTCCGAAAAACGCCCGATGGTCGCGCTGCCCGGATCGCAACTGAGATAGTTGCAAATCTCCAGCGTCAACTCGTGGTTCGCGTTGCCGGAAAAAACTTTGATGCCGCCGGTCGTACTCATAAAAAGTTTCAAGTTTCAGGTCTCAGGTTTCAGGTCTGAAAGTTTTGAACTTGAAACCTGAAACCTGAAACTTGAAACTTTTGCAGAATGGCTGGGGCGGAAGGATTCGAACCTACGAATGCCGGATCCAAAGACCGGTGCCTTACCACTTGGCGACGCCCCAATGTTGCTCTCAGCGCGCTCGCGACTTCACCGGCACGCTTACTTTAAAACTCAACCGCGCCCAACTCTCCCGTGTATCCGCTCCGCGAGAGCATCGCACAGGCGAAAACTTGCCACCCCGGCTCCACTCTCAAACTCGCTTGCGCGCGGTCGCGCTCCTCCACACTTTCAAAGAGGCCGAAGACGCTCGCCCCGCTCCCCGACAGCAGCGCGCCGCTCGCGCCCGACGTTGCGAGCGCGTTGCGCGCCCGCTCGATTTCGGGATAGAGGCGGTAGACGACCGGCTCGAAATCGTTCTTCAGCGACGCCTGCAACGAACCCGAAATTTCGGCCTGTGCGCGCGAAACAGCGAGATTAGCGGGCGAAACTGCCTTTGTCAAGGCGTGCGCGTTCAACGACTTGTAGGCCGCCGCCGTTGAGACCCGGACGCCGGGGGTGACGAGTAAAAGTTGTTTGCGGGGCGCGTCCGCGAGCGGGTGAATGTCGGTTCCCCGCCCCGTGCCGAGGGCGGTGCCGCCCGTCAAAAAGAAGGGCACATCCGCGCCGAGCGATGCGCCGAGACCTGCGAGCGCGCGCCGGTCGGCCTCGATCTTCCACAAACGCGCGAGGCCGACGAGAGCGACGGCGGCGTTTGACGAGCCGCCGCCGAGACCGCCGCCTGCCGGAATCTTTTTCTCCAAGCTGATGTGCGCGCCGCGACGAATGCCGTAACGCTCGCGCAGGGCGACGCCCGCGCGATAGACGAGATTCGATTCGTCGCAGGGAATATCGGGCGCGTCGCACGCGAGTTCGAGCCGTTCGTCGTCGTCGTCGCGGCGCGCGGCGAAGGTGAGGCGGTCGTGCAGCGTGACGGTTTGGAAGACGGTTTCGATTTCGTGATAGCCGTCGGGGCGGCGGCCGTGGATGCGCAGGGTGAGATTGATCTTGGCGAAGGATGGGAGGGTGAATCGTGCGTCGGACACAATAGTCAAAATTTCAACGGGCAAAAGTAGAGCGGCCGGCCTCTCGTTAAAGTGAGCGCCGGCCGCTTCAAATTTTAGAACTCGCCTGCGGCTCTAGCGCGTGACGAAGACCTGGGTGAAAAAGACGCGACCGTCGGCGGAGCGCGCCACCCCGACGCCGGAATGGGTGAAGCCTTCGCGCAACAGGTTGGCGCGGTGCTTGGGCGAAGTCATCCAACGCTCGACGGCAAAACCCGCCGCATCTTCGTAGCCCGCATTATACGCGATGTTCTCCGCAATCGCGCTCCAACCGCAGACGCCGCACGCGCGGGCGCGCATCGTCATGTTCTGCCCTTGCGGGTCGATGTGGTCGAAAAAGTTCTGCCGCGCCATGTTCTCCGAGTGGAGCCGCGCCATGTGCGTCAGTTCCGCATCCCAGACGAGCGACGATTCGCCGCGGGCGCGTCGCTCGGCGTTGATCAGGTCGAAGGCGCGCCGCTCGTCGGCGTTCGCGCTGACGCGGGGCGTGCGCGTGCGCGCGTTCGTCAGAGAGGCGTTCAACAGGCGCGCCTGCGTCTCGCACGAGTCGGCGCTCGAAGTGAGGCGCGCGGCGCCGCTGTTCGAAACTCCGACGAGCCGGGCGACGGGGCGCATCGCCTGCGCTTCGACGCTCGCGGCGTACAGGCCGGAGGCGAAGAGGCAGGCTAGGGCGGAGAGCGCGAAACGTGCGTACCTGCGCGCACGCAGACCAAGACAGGGGAATAAATTGTTGCGCGTCATCGGGGGTCTAACTCTCTTAACTGTGACTTTAGACTTTTTAACTGATGAGGAGGGTTCCAGCTTGCGGTCTGAGCGATACTTGGGGCAAACGCTCGGACTAACGGCAGTGTAGCGCGCCGCCTACACACCGTCAATATGTCAAATTTACACTCCGAATCGTGTAGTTTACTTGCCCGGCTCAGGGTTGAGTTTGGCCTTGAGACGGGTGATGTCCGAGGCGTCGGTGGTGAGTCCGAGGGCTTTGCGCCAGGCGGCGCGGGCTTCTTCGAGCCGCCCGCGTTTGTGGTAGAGGTCGCCGAGGTGTTCCTGAACGGTGGAGGAACGCGTGTTGCGGCGCGCGGCGTCGTTGAGGTGGCGTTCGGCTTCGTCGAGTTGGCCGAGTTTGAAATAAGCCCAGCCGAGACTGTCGAGGTAGTTGGGGTTGGTCGGCTCCGACTTGACGGCGCGCTTGATCATGTCGAGCGCGTCGGGGAGACGCTCGCCGCGCTCGACGAGAAAGTAGCCGAGGTTGTTGAGCGCGGTCGCATCGTTCGGGGTTTTCGAGAGGATGCGGCGCAGAGACTCCTCCGCGCCCTTCGGGTCGCCGGCGCGCTCCTGCGAGGAAGCGAGCATGATGAGAGCCTGCGTGACGAGTTGCGGCTGATTGGGCGGGGCGAGTTCGAGCAGTTTGCGCGCGGCGACGACGGCCTCTTTGCCGCGCCCCGCTTGCAGGTAGAGATTCGCGATGGAGAGATAGGCCGGATAGTCGTTTTCGGCCTTGCCCGTGATGCGCGCGCGCAGCAGCGTCGCGCCTTCTTCGACCTGACCGAGTTCGGCCAGCGTCTCGGCTTCCAAAGCCAAAAACTCGGACACGCCCGGATGCTTCAGGCGCGCGGCGCGCACGGCTTCCAGAGCCTCACGCCGTTTACCTTGTTCGCGCAGCACGGCGACGGAATAGAAATCGGCGCGCGGGTCGTTAGCCCCCAGGAGGCGGCGCATGCGCCCGGCGGTCGCGAGGGCGGCGTCGAGGCGTCCGGCCTGCCGCTGCAAGTTGATGATGCGTTCGAGGAGCGGGCGGGCGGCCTCTTTGTCGCTGTCGGCGGTGAGCGGCGCGTCGGCGCCCGCGCCGCGCGCTTTGAGCAGGTCTTCGTAGGCGGCGACGGCTTCGTCGTAGCGGAGAGCATCGGACAGCACGCCTGCAAGATCATCCACGAGGCGACGCCGTTGCTGCTGCAATTCGCGCGTGTCGTCGGGGCGCGCGGTAATGGCGGCGCGCAGGGTGGCGACCGCCGCATCGACTTTGCCGGAGCGCGCCTGCGCGTGCGCGAGCAAACTGATGGCGGCGAGATTGGTCGGGTTCGCCACGATCATGCGCTGCAATTCGTTGATGGCGACATCGCTGTCGCCGCCCGCGTCAATCGCCTCGCCGAGCAACGCGAGATACGCGCTGTTCTCCGGGTTGATAGAGAGCGCGCGGCGGATGGCGTCAACCGACTCGGCGGTGCGGCCGGCCTTGAGCAACGCTTCGGCGAGACGGGCGGCGGCGGCGTCGAGCGAGAGTTCGCGCCCCTGCGTGACGACTTTGTAGAAGTTCGTATCGACCGTGGCGGGCGCGCCCATCCAACGCCGGAAGGCTTCGATGGCTTCCGCTTCGCGTTCGGTTCTCATGTAAAACTCGCCGAGGAGGGCGAGGGCTTCCGGGTCGTTCGCGTCGAGCCGGAGCACTTCTTTGAGGGCGGCGATGGCGCGGTCGGCGGCGGCGCGTTCGAGTTTGTCGGAATCGAGTCCGGCTTTGAGCGAGTAGATGCGCGAGAGGATGCGGTGCGCGCCGAAGTTGTTGTTGTCGATGCGGACGGCGGCGGCGGCTTCGCGTTCGGCGAGCGGTTGGTCGTCGAGGAAGAAAAAGGCGATTTCGGCGAGCGCGGTGTGGGCTTCGGAGAGGGTCGGGTCGAGCGCGGCGGCCTGCTCGAAGGCGGCTTGCGCGGCGCGTAAATCTTCGCGCGTGATGCCGCCCGCGCCGCGCGCGTTCGTGAAGAAACGCTGACCTTCCATCAACTTCGCGTAAGCCTTCACGCGGCGTTCGCGCGGCGTGACCGACGGCTGCGCGGCGGACGCTTGCGCGGCGGGCGAAGGCGCGGGTTGCGCTCTGGCCGGGACGGGAGAGGCGACGGAGCAGGCCGAAACCGCGAGGGCGAGCGAGGCGAGGCGGAGGTCAAACTTCACGCAGTGGTTCCTTTCGCGGGCGTGCCGTCGGTGGTCAGCCCTTCCGTTGTTTGCGTCGCCTGCCAAACTTTTTGCCACGCCGCGCGCCGCGGATAGGTGTAGAGCAGAATGGCGATGGCGATCACGCCGGCCTTCAACATGTCGCTCGGATAGCCCGAACGAACGTAGAGCAGGTAGCCGATAACGGCGATGACGAGGCCGAACAGGGCGACGAGCACGGTCGTCTTGTGCAAGGTGGCGAGCAGCGCGGACGCCCCCTTCGCTTCCGCGATGGTTTGCAGCCTGAGCGCGCCGAAACGCATGCGCCGGAGCGCGATTGCGCCGAGTCCGAGTCCGGCGATGACGATCCAGAGCGCGCCGTATAAAGTGGGGTCGAGCAAACTGGCGGGCAGCGTTAAGCGCACGCCCGCGTAGGCCAGCGCGATGAGCGCGAGCGTGAGCGTGATGAGCGCGGACACCACGCCCGCGGCGGCGCGGTGGCGGCGCGTCAATTCATCAGAGGTCTTTTCGGCCATCGGAAGTTCGTTCCAGTTCCCGCCGGAGACGCGGCGCGCTCAAACTCATTTCATTAACGCTGTGTAAGTTGAAAAATTTTAACACCGACGAACTGAAGTAGAAAGGAGACAGGCCGCCGGGCGACTAAAGTTAAAAGGCGAAAGTGGAGACCGGAGTTCCGACGCGCTCCGCTTCACTTTCGCCTTTCGCCTGTTCGGCCTGCTCTCTCGTCAGTTCGCGGGCGGACGCTGCTGCGTGGGCGGCGCGCTCGGCGTATCGACGGTGGCGGGCGCGCCGGAAGTGGTCGGCGTCAAGTTGACGCCGTTCGCCGGTTTGTTAGCGGGTTGCGGCGTCGGATCAGGCTGCGCCGGCGGCGTGACGGACGAGACCCGACGCATGATCGTCGGGGCGTTCGGCGTCGTGACGGGAAGCGTCCCCTTGTTTTCGATCACGACATCGATGAGGCTGCTCTCTTTGTTGTCCTTGCTGATGAGCACGCCGTTCTTGTCCACGGTGACGGGCGTGGTGCCGAACACCTGCTGGAAGAAACGCGAGGTCATCGAACGCTTCTCCGGCGGCAGTTTAGCCAGGGCTTTCGGGTCGGCCGCCGGCTTGGGCGCGCCGATGGCGTCGAGTTGCTCCTGCGCCTTCTCGGCGTATTCGCTGTTCGGGAAGTTGCGCACGATCTCCTGAAAATACTTGGCCGCTTCGTCCGGTTCTTCCTCCAGCACGTAGGTCACGGCCAAGAGATACAGCGCGCGGTCGCGGCGCGAGAAGTTCGGATATTTCTCGACCACCTCGCGGTAGCGCGACTGCGCGCCCTTCGGGTTCGAGGAGACGCCGCGCTCGTAGCGATCCATGTAGAAGTTGCCCACCTGAAAAGTGTGCATCCCCAAGTTTTCCTGCACCTCGCTGAGACGCACCTGCGCATCGGGGCGCAAGGCCGTGTCGGGGTACTGCTGCAAGAGAGCCTTGAGGAGTTGTTCGGCCTTGCGCGCGTGCGCCACGTCGCGGTCGGGCAAGCCCATCTGCCGCATCTCCACCTCGGCGACTTTCAACATCACCTCGTCGGCCAACGGGTCTCTGGGAAAGAACGTCTGCCACTCTCGGTAAGAGTTGGCGGCCTGAATGAGCGCGCTCGTCGTGCCTTCGAGATAGAAAGTGTCGGCGATGGCGAGTTTGGCGTGCGGGAGGTAAGGCGATTCGGGATAGGTCATGATGATGTTGTTGAAGAGGTAGCGCGCCGTCTCATACTTGTTCTTGCGCGCGAGTTTCGCCGCCTCCTCAAATAACTGGCGGTCGCGTCCCGGCGCGATGCCGCCGACCAACTCGTCATACTCGCCCTCGTCGTCGCCGCGCCCTAAAATACGACCGAAGAAGCCGGGCTTCTTTTTATTCGACTTGCCGGTCGAACCGCCGGAAGCGACCATCGCGTCGCGGCGTGCGCCCGCCGTCGCCTGAAGACCGGCCTCGACTCGCCCGTTGAGTTCGACGAGCGCGCTCTCCAGCCTCTCCACGTCGGAGATTTCATACTTCTCGGCGCGATCCACTTTCCCGCGCAGGACAGTCACATCCTTGAGAAGCTCGCTGACATCCTTCTCCAGACCGCGCAGGCGCGAGGCGGGATCGTCCGTCGCCTTCGCATCTTTATCTTTCTTCTGCTTGTCGCCGCCGCTGGCGTTGAAACCCGCAATCGCGCCGTTGAGCGTGCGCCGGGATGTTTCCAGCCGTTGGCGCATCACCTCAAGCCGCTGCGTCGCCGTGCCTTCGCTCTCGACGCGCGCCGTTTGCTGCTGTTGTTGTTGACCGCGCACGCCCGCACCGGCGGGCAAACCGCCGGCGAGCAACGCGCACAGGCTGGCGACCAATAAAAATTTGCGTAAACGCATTTAAAAAAACCTCCAAAAAAGTGACGGGTGACGGGCGACAGGCGACGGGAAAGAACAAGTTTTGCTCTTGTTCGGCCGTCACCCGTCATCTGTCACTGTTTTCAAACCCACTGCGCGGCGGACGCCAACAGATCGCGGACGCCTTGCGCCGGATCGCCTGCGCCGAAAACGGCCGTCCCGGCGACGATGATCTCGGCTCCGGCGGCGGTGATGTCGGCGATATTCGTGCGGTCGATGCCGCCGTCGACTTCAATGCGCGTCTTGAGTCCGCGCTCCTCGATCATGCGCCGGAGGCGGCGCACTTTATCGAGCATGGTCGGGATGAACTTCTGACCGCCGAAGCCGGGGTTGACGGTCATCAAGAGCACGTAGTCGGCGAAGGCCAGCGATTCTTCGAGCGCGACGAGCGGCGTCGCCGGGTTGATGGCGATGCCCGCCTGCGCGCCCTTTTGCCGGATCGAGACGAGCGTGCGATTCAAGTGCGGATCGATCTCGACGTGGACGGAAACCATGTCGGCGCCCGCTTCGACAAATTGTTCGGCGTAACGCCCCGGCTCGGAAATCATTAGATGCGCGTCGAGCGGCAAACGGGTTGCGCTTCGCAGAGACTTTACGACCGGCAAACCGATGGTGATATTCGGGACGAAATGACCGTCCATCACGTCGCAATGAACCAGCCCCGCGCCGCCGCGCTCGATGGCCGCGATCTCCTCGCCGAGTCGCGCAAAGTCAGCAGATAAAATAGATGGGGCGATCTCTAGCATCGTTGCCTTACCCTGCGGGAGAAGATTGGTCGAACGGATTCGGGAGGCCGTGGCCGTCGCCCTGTGAAACGCGAGATTTCGGGTGAAAACCGGATCAAAGCTGCCTTGCACGTACCAACGATTGCGCCGTGTGTTTCGCCGCGCCGGCCGGGTTCCAGAGGGCGCGGCGCGATTTCAAGGACGCGCCGGGGTGGCGGCGGGGCGCGCGTTGCGGTCGCCCGGCGTGTTCGTATTACGGTTGTTCGTGGTTCTACTGCGATTTGCGTTCGCGTTGCGATTGGTCGCGGCGTTCGCGTTCGGCGTGGCTGCCGCGTTGCGGTTGCCGGAGTCGGGGTTGTTGCTGTTCGGGCGCGGGTTCGGGTCGCGTCCGGCGTCGGGGCGTCTGGTGGCGTTGCGATTGTCGGCGTTGCGGCTGTTGGTCGTCAAGTTGGTGTTCAGGTTGGAATTGATGTTCCGGTTTGCGTTCGCGTTGCCGTTGGCGTTCTGGTTGTTGGCGTTCTTGTTCTTGTTTGTGTTCGTGTTGCGCTTGGGGCGGTTCTCGTTCGCGTTCGCGTTGCGATTGTCGGCGGTGGCGGCGGTGGCGGCCGGGTCGGGCTGCTTATCCGAATTGTTCGCGTTGTCGTTCTTCGCTTCGTCGTTGCGCCGCACGCCGACCGAACTCTCACCCTCTTTCGCCTCGGCGCGACTGATGACGACGGCGATGGTCTGCCCGGCCTTGACGTGGTCGCCGGGGCGCGGCGTCTGGTCGAGCACGGTGTCGGCTGCGACTTCCGCGCTGTAGCGCGAGGCGCGGCGGCGCACGTTCAACCCGGCGTCGGCGAGAATCCGCTCGGCTTCGAGGATGTTCTTGCCCGTCACTTCGGGCACTTCCACTTCGGGGCTGCGCAGGGAGAGATAGACCGTGCCCGCCATGCCGACGAGAAAGAGACCCGCGATGGCGATCAGGACGGCGACCTTGCCTAAGGCCGATCCGAGCGCACGCTTTGTTCCGGCCAAGTTTTTAGATTACCTCTCAGACGCGCCCCCGAAAGGGCGTTTTGCAGACGCGAGAGTCTAACATCGGCGCACGCGAAAGCAAAAGCCAATCGGAGGTCAAAGACAGGGTAAAGGGCAAAGGGAAAGGGGGAAGGGGGAAGGAGAAAAACCGTGCGATTCCGGCTCGTCTTTTTTTACCTTTCCCCCTTGCCCTTTGCCCTTTACCCTCGCTTTTCAAACGCCGCGACAAAGAATCCGTCCGTGTCGTCGCGTTGCGGCCAGGTGCGCGCCGCGCCTTCGTTCGTCAACAAACGCTCCGGCACGTCAGGCCGGATCAACTCGAACTCCGGATGCGTTTCGAGAAACGCGGCGGCCACCTCTTCGTTCTCTTCCGGTTCGACCGAACAAGTGGAATAGACGAGCCGGCCGCCGACGCCCAGCGTGCGCGCGGCGTTGGCGAGAATGCTTCGTTGCCGCGCGGCGAGTTCGACGATGTCGGCGGGCGTGATGCGCCAGCGAATTTCAGGGTTGTGCCTGAGCGTGCCCGTGCCCGTACACGGCGCATCGACGAGCACGCGCCGGAACGCGCCCGCCGCGAACGGGAGCGGCGACGCTGCGGCGTCATACGCGACGGTCTGGACGTTCTCCAACCCCTGCCGCGCGGCCGACTCGCGCACCACGCGCAGACGTTGGCCGTAGAGGTCGCCCGCGACGATGAGCGCGCCCGCGCCCGCCTGCGCGGCGATCTGCGTCGTCTTGCTGCCCGGCGCGGCGCACACGTCGAGCACGCGTTCACCGGCGCGCGCGCCGACGGCGTGCGCCACTAACTGCGAGGCCTCGTCTTGCAAGTAGACCGCGCCCTCCGCCGCCAGTGCGCGCAACTGCGCCGCCGCCGACGCGCCGCCCGCCGACTCGACGCGCCAAGCCCCCGCCGCCACTTCCGACGGCCGCGCCTCGACGCCCGCCGCATGTAAACGGGCGATCACTTCATCCGCACTCATGCGGGCGGGATTCACCCGAAACGCGACGGGCGGCGTGCGGTTGTTGGCGTGCGCGAAACTTTCGGCTTCGGTCGCGCCGAACGTCTCGACCCAGCGTGCGACGAGCCACGCGGGATGCGAGGTGGAGACGGCGAGGCGTTCGAGTTCGGTCGGGGCATGATTGGCCGGGTCGTAATCCGGCTCGCGCGTGGCGCGGCGCAGCACGGCGTTGATGAAGTTGGCCGCCGAGCGCAGACGCGCCTCGTGCGCGAGGTTCACGGATTCGTTGACGGCGGCCGAAGCCGGTATGCGCGTGAGGAAACGCAACTGGTACAGTCCGAGCCGCAGCGCGCGACGCACCGGCGCGTCCAGACTCGCGGCGGCGCGCCCGGCGTAGTGTTCGATCAAACGGTCGAGCCAGAGTTGGCGACGCAGGACGCCGAGCACGAGTTCGTAGCAGAGGGCGCGGTCATCGGCGCGCAACTCTTCGCCCGCGCTCGCCAACAGCACCGAGGCGTAAGCCCCTTCATCCTCCACCCGGCGCAAAATCTCAGCCGCCGCGCGCCGCGAGGCCGACACGCGCCGCGCCGCGCTTCCCTCACCCTGCGCCGCGCCGCGCCCGCCCTTTTTTTTGACCACGCGAATCGTCATGAAAAACTTTAGGGGAAGGGGTAAAGGGTAAGGGGTAAAGGTTAAAAAAAAGCAGCGCACGATGAACGCGTCTCCTTATTCTTAACCTTTACCCCTTCGCCGTTTCCCCTTACCCTTTCCCCTTTACTCTTCCCCCTATCCTTTACCTTCGCCGTCTTCCGCCCCCAGACGCTCGCCCGCGCGCACGCGCATGCCGTTGATGAAATCGCGTGCGCTCATGCGCCGCTTGCCTTCGAGTTGAACTTCCGACAGACGCAGGCGCGTGCCCGCGCCGCATTCAACTTCAAGTTCATCACCGCGCGCTTGCCGTATCTCTCCCGCACCGGCTCGCTCCGTGAAGCTATCCGGGGAAACGTCCGGCAGAGAAGCCTGTTGGATGATGAGTCGCTGCCCGCGAAACTGCGTGTGGGCGTTCGGCCACGGCTGAAAGCCGCGCACGCGCCGTTCGATCTCACGCGCGCTCGCGCTCCAATCGATCAAGCCGTCTTCGCGTCTGAGGATGGGCGCGTGCGTCGCCGCCTCTTCCGCTTGCGGTTGCGGTTCGAGTTCGTCCAGTCGCGCGAGCGTCTCGCCGAGCAGTTCCGCGCCGAGCGCGGCGAGTCGCGCCAGAACTTGCGGCGCGGTTTCCGTGTCGCCGAGCGGCGTCGCGCGTTGCAGGTAGATCGCGCCGGTGTCGAGTCCCACGTCGATCCGCATCGTCGTCACGCCCGTCTCCGTTTCGCCGCGCACGATAGCCCAGTTGACGGGAGCCGCGCCCCTGTATTTCGGCAGCAGTGAGAAATGAACGTTGATGCAGCCGCGACGCGGCGCGCTCAGAAACGAGGCGGGGAGGATGCGGCCGTAAGCGACGACCACGGCCGCGTCGGCATCGTAAGACGCAAATAGATCGCGCGCCTCGTCGGTCTTTATTTTTTGCGGTTGCTGAACCTCAAGGCCGTGCGCCAGCGCAAATTCTTTGACCGGCGACTCTTTGACGCCGTAGCCGCGCCCCGCCGCCCGATCCGGCTGCGTCCACACGGCGACCACCTCGTGCCCGTCTTCCAGACATCGCCTGAGCGTCGGCACGGCCGTCTCCGGCGTGCCCATGAAGATTAAACGCATAGTTGAGAAAATCAGGCGGGGTCGGCCGCTGCGGGAGCGCGGCGACGGGGCGCGCGCCGGATCAAAAGGCGCACCTGTAGTTGTAAAACTCCTTAACCCGCGCCCATCCCTTCGCGCCCTTCTGGTAGATCGTGTAGTTCGTTCCCTCGAAGCTGTAGCTGATGGTGAAGACCTCGCCCGTGCCATCGCCGTTCACGTCGAGTTGGTCGAGCAGAATTTCCGTCTGGAACGCGTTCTGGCCGACGCTCTCCAGCGACTCCGGGTCGCTGAAGTCAGCGCCTTTGATTTGCCTGTAGCGCGCGACGCCGATCTTCATGTCGCTCCCCGCCGCCGACGTGGTCGCGGGTTCGGCCAGCACGAACAACTGGTCTATGAGAATCGCCGTCCCGTCGCGCCGGACAGAGTAGGTGCCGATCAACTCGGCCGTGCCGTCGTTGTTCAGGTCGGTAGCAGTCAGGTTGATCGTCTGCAACTTGGAGAGCGCGCGCGCGGGCACGCCCTTCTCGCGGAAAATCCTTTCGACGTGCGCCTTGACTTGCGCGCGTTCGGCGTCGGTCGGCGCGCGGCGCGACGACTTGGCGAGGCCGAGTTTCGGCGAGTCGGTCGCCAGAGCCATGCGATTGCCGCCCAGTTGCACTTCCGTCTGCACGTCGGCGGTGGCGGAGGCCTTCGCACAATCGCTCTCCTGCTGCGACTGTTTGGCGACCAGCGCGCCCGCCTCCGCGCCGCCCCAGATGAGTCGGTAGCGTTGACCCGCGCGATAATATTTTTTGGCGAAGCTCGTGAGTTCGGCCTGACTCGACTCGCCCGTGATCGAACCGGCAAAAATCCCGCGCCGGTAAGTGGCAATCGGCTCGAAGGCAAACTCGGCGTCGGCGCGCCCCGTGACGGCGAAGATGACGGACTCAGGCGTTGCCGCCGCCGCCCGTTTCGCGCTCTGCTGCTGCGCGCGCGACGACGGTGCGGCCAAACTGCCGCCGAGGAAAAGTGAAAGCATCAGCACGGCGCGCAGGCCGCGCGCGCGGGGGGAAGAAAGGCTCATGTGTTTTCTCCTCCGTAGGAATCGGAATTTAGCGTTTACCGTCAGATGGCCGTGCGTTTCTCTTTGGCGTTTTCGCCTCCGGGGCGCACCTTCTCCGCCCAGACTTTCGCCTGCATGAAGAGGCCGAGGTAGTCGCGCCCGCCCGCCTTCGAGTCAGTGCCCGACATGTTGAAGCCGCCGAAGGGATGGACGCCGACGAGCGCGCCCGTACACTTGCGGTTGAGATAGAGATTGCCGACGTGGAACTCGCGCTTCGCGCGCTCCAGCTTCTCCGCGTCGTTCGTATAGACCGCGCCGGTCAGGCCGTACTCGGTATCGTTTGCGATCCGGAGCGCGTCGTCGAAGTCCTGCGCTTTGATAACGGCGAGCACGGGGCCGAAGATTTCTTCCTGCTCGACGCGGTCGCCCGGCTTTACGTCGGCGATGACGGTCGGCTCGATGTAGAAGCCCGCTTCGCCGTCTGTGCCGCCGCCCGCGATGACGCGCCCGCCGTCGGCCGTGCCCTTTTCGATGTACTCGCCGATGGTCTTGAAAGCCTTCTGGTTGATCACGGCGCTGAGATTCGTCGCGCCCTCGGTCGGGTCGCCGAGTTTGAGTTTCCCGGTGCGCGCGGCGATGCGCTCAAGCATCTCGTCGTAGACATCCGCGTGGATGATGGCGCGCGAACAGGCCGAGCACTTCTGACCCTGAAAGCCGAAGGCCGACTGCACCACGCCCGTCGCCGCCTCGTCCAAATCCGTGTCGGCGTCAACGATGATCGCATCCTTGCCGCCCATCTCCGCGACCACGCGCTTGATCCAGACTTGTCCCTCCTGATGTTTCGCGGCGCGCTCGTTGATGCGCAGGCCGATCTCCTTCGAGCCGGTGAAAGCGACGTAGCGCGTGCGCGGGTGGTCAACCACCACGTCGCCCACCTCCGCGCCCGAACCCGTCATGAAGTTGACGACCCCGGCGGGCAGCCCCGCCTCTTCGAGTATCTCGAAAAACTTGTAGGCGATGGTCGGCGCGTCCGACGAGGGCTTCAAGACGACCGTGTTACCCGTTACCCACGAGGCGACCGTCATGCCCGCCATGATCGCGAGCGGAAAGTTCCACGGCGGAATCACCACGCCGACGCCGAGCGGGATGTATTCGAGACGGTTCTGTTCGCCTTCGAGCGCGACGACGGGCTGCGGCGCACTGTAGCGCAGCATCTCGCGCGCGTAGAACTCGCAGAAGTCGATGGCCTCGGCCGTGTCGCCGTCGGCCTCCGCCCACGTCTTCCCGACCTCGAAGATCATCCACGCCGACAACTCGTGCCGCCGCTCGCGCAAGATGGCCGCGACGCGAAACAGCAATTCCGCGCGTTCCTCGGCCGGCGTGCGCGACCAACTCCGGAAAGTCTCGTCGGCCGTCTCAACCGCGCGGCGCGCCAGTTCCGTCGTCGCCTTCTGAAAACGCCCGACCACCTCGGTCTTTTTCGCCGGGTTGATGCTGTCGAACGTGCGCCCCGTCTCGATGCGCTCGCCGCCGACGACGAGCGGATACTCGCGCCCCAACTCGCCCCGAACTTTATCAATCGCCGCGCGCATCAATTGCGCGTTCTCTTCCCTGCTGAAATCTGTAAACGCCTCGTTACGAAATTCGCCGTGCATGCGTCGCTCCTGTCGGATAAATATTTTGGTGTTGATTGACTCCGCGAATGTTATCACAACCCGGACGCGAAACGATGAGTCCGGAGTTGAGTTCCGCGCTAAGTCCGGTAGTGACGTTTGACAGCCGCCCGGCGATTCATGGCCGAGAAAGTTAAGGCTTCACGGGCGAGTCCCATAGGGACGATTGCTAATAGCCCGGCGCTTGAGCGCCGGGAATATAGTAGTAGTAATAAACAGAGTCCCGTCGGGACGGTTGAAAGTCACACTTTCAACCGTCCCGACGGGACTCACGCATCATCCTTCAATTTCTTCCCCGGCGATAAGTCGCCGGGCTACCGGCACTCGTCCCTACAGGACTTTTCAAACCCCTTAACCGCAGCCTTACATCTTCGCCATCTTCGCCAGCCGCCGCATCTTGCGTTTCACCATCTCGCGCTTGAGCACGGTCGTATGGTCGATGAAGACGATGCCGTCGCAGTGGTCGGTTTCGTGCAACAGGCAGCGCGCGGTTAAATCCATCCCATCGAGTTCAAACGTCTCGCCGCTCAAGTCCTGCGCCCGCACGACGGCGCGCAAACTGCGCTTGACCGGGAAGAAGATGCCGGGGAACGACAGGCACCCCTCGTCGCCGCTCTGCTCGCCCTCGATGCCGAGCACCTCCGGGTTAATCAACACGACGCGCTGCTGCGGGTCGCGCCCGCCGGAGCAATCCATCACGAACAGACGCCGCGACACGCCCACCTGCGGCGCGGCCAACCCCACGCCCGAAGCCGCGTCCATCGTCTCGAACATGTCCGCGACCAACTTCCGCAACTCGTCGTCAAACACCGTCACCGGCTCGCCCGGCGTCTCAAGCACCGGGTTCGGATAAGTCATGATCTCCAATAAAGCCATTTACTTCTTCTTCCTCTGGTCGCCGGAAATATTGTCGCGCCCGCTTGCCCGACCCGCAGCGCGAGCCGACGCATTGATTTTACGGTAACTCGCGCCCCCTTGCCAAAGCCTTAACCGAACCACCCGACGCCGAGCGCGTACAGGACGCCGAAAATAATCGCAAACATCAACAGCGCAGACACAAACAGCGACAGGTTACGATGCGGCGGCTCACCCGTTTGAGCGGGCGCGTAAGGTTTCTGTGCCGCGTGCTTTCGTTTGATCAACTTCTTGAAACTCGTGAGCGGGTGCTGCTCGCCGGGAGCATCCGCAAAACAAAAGGTGCGCGCACGCGCGTCAATCGTCACCACAAAGCCGGGCTTCTCGCCCGGATAGCGGCGCAGCGACAACCGCACCGTCCGCGGCTCCTCGAACCGCGCCGACGCGTCCCACTGCGTCCCCCATAAATCAACCAGCGCCTCGCCGCCCGGCAAGCTCAACACGCGCGGCCGTTGAATCTCGTGCGACATCCGCCCCGTCTCGACATCGAACTCAACCCTGATCGTCCCATCGGGCGAAGTGGACTGCGGCGTCGAATCATCCTGCATACCGGCCTCCGTGCGGACAACGTGTATTTACACACTGTCAATCGAGGTAATCATAGCTGCCAGAGGCGCAACGCGTAGTCCGTGCCTTGAACGACGAGGGCGGCGGCGTAGGCTTCGCCCGCGTCGAGGGCGTGGAGCGACCAGCGGGTGAGTTCGCGCGGGTCGCCGCGCGTGCCGAGGAGCGCGGCGGGTTCGCCCGGTGTGAGGCTCA
>DASQNL010000252.1:0-17732 GCA_035644995.1 Pyrinomonadaceae bacterium
GGTCGGCGCGGCGGCGTCAGGCGCGCCCTGTGTCGAGCTTTGGGCGGGCGAGTCGGCAGCAGTCTCTTGCGTCTGCGTCGCGGCGGCGGGAGGGTTGTTCGCGTTGTCGCCGCGCGACATCAAGAACGCGACGAGGCCGAATCCGAGAAGCGCGGCGAGCACTCCCACGACAAGAGTCTTCTGCTGGTTTCTTCTGAGCATTTCACCTTAACTTTACTACGCCCGCCGCTCAAAAAGCGACGGGCGTCGTGCGAACGGATGCGGACTGCTTCGGCGAGGACGGCCGCCCTTCAGGATTCCGCCGGCGGGAGGTTGACGAGTTCGTTGATGCGCGCGCGCACCGCGCTCGTCAACAGACCCACTTCCTCTTGATTATAGTTGGCCGCGCGAAAGGCATCGCCGATCTGCTGGTCGCTGAGGCGCGAGAGCAGCGCCGCGATCCACTGCACGTCGCCGACCGAGATGTCTTCGAAGGTGTCCTGCTTCTTGCCGCCGTAGTGGAAGAAGACGCGATCCTTGTAGACGTGATCGACGAACTTCGACTCGGCATAATCTTCCGGGTTGTTGCGGCTGCGCTTCAAAGCCCAGAGCGGCCCGCTGCCGATCTTGCCGAACGTCGCGCCGAGGTCGCTGACGATGTAGTGCAGTTCGCTCTGTCCTTCCGGGGTGACGACGTGGAGAATGCCGTTGTTGTCGTCTTTGATGTCCCAGTTATTGAACAGGAGCATCATCACTTTCAAACCCTGAAACTCGCGCTTGCCGGTGAAAGGGTTTTTATCCCACAGCCACGGGTCGAGCCGCTTGATGTCTTTCGACCGCCCCTCCAACCTGACGTTTTCGTAAGTGCCTTTCGGCGTGCCGGGGATGGTCACGCTCGGCGCGAGATAGTTGATTTCCGTAACGTAACCGACCGCCCACATCAGACGCACGGCCGCCGTCTCCGACTGCGCCTCGCGGCTGACTTTCGCCACCCATTCGCGCCCCGCCGCATCCTTCACGCGATACTTCTCGGAGAAGCCGCCTTCCACTTTCTCGATCAAGGTCAGACGCGACAGGTCGGGTTTCCCCGCTTCGCCGCCGGAACCGAGAAACAGGTCGCGGGTAGCGATGTCCGTCGGTTCGCGCCACATGACGGGCGTGCCCGCGGGCATCGGCTTCTTCGCCTTCTTCGATTTTTTCTGGACGGCGAAGGCCGTCGTCGAGAGTCCGAGCGCGATGACGATGAGAGCGAGCATCACCGCGCGAAAATTACTCTGTCGAAACATGCTGTCACACCTCTCGGGTAAATGAATTTTAACGTCCGCGCTTTAAAGCTGAACGTCCATAAAATGGAGTTGGCTATCGAACCGCTCCTCGCCCTCGGCGGGCTGGATGCGTTCGTAAGAGCCGTCGGGCAGAAGTCGGCGTGCCTTCACGTTGTCGCGCAGGTAGGCGGCCAGAATCACGTCCTTGAAATGACGCCGCAGGCGCGCATCGTGGACGGGCACGACGACCTCGACGCGCCGGTTGAGATTGCGCGGCATCCAATCGGAACTGCCCGTGTAAAACTCTTCGTCGCCGCCGTTGGCGAAATAAAAGAAGCGGCTGTGTTCGAGGAAGCGGGCGACGATGCTGCGCACCGTGATCGTCTCCGACAGCCCGGCGACGCCGGGACGCAGCATGCACACGCCGCGCACGATGAGGTCTACGCGGACGCCCGCCTGCGACGCGTCGTAGAGCGCGCGGATGATCTCAATATCGGCCAGCCGGTTGATCTTGATGACCATGCGCGCGGGGCGGCCGGCGCGCGCGTGCTCGGCCTCGCGCCCGATGAGCGCGAGCATGCGCTCGCGCATGTTGACGGGCGCAACCAACAGTTGCCGGTACTCTTTCTGCCGCGAATAGCCGGTCAGGTAGTTGAAGAGTTCGGAAGCGTCCGCGCCGATCTCCTCGTTGGCGGTGAAGATTCCGAGGTCTGTGTAGGCGCGCGAGGTATCGGGGTTGTAGTTGCCCGTGGCGACGTGAACGTAACGACGCATCGAGTCGTCTTCGCGGCGCACGACGAGCGCGAGCTTGCAGTGGGTCTTGAGTCCCATCAACCCGTAGACGACGTGGACGCCCGCCTCCTCCAAGCGTTGCGCCCATTCGATATTGTTCTCCTCGTCGAAGCGCGCCTTGAGTTCGATGATGGCCGTCACCTGCTTGCCCTGCTCGCTGGCCTCGATGAGCGACTGCGGGATGGGCGAGTTGTGACCCGTGCGGTAGAGACAAATCTTGATGGCCGCGACGTTCTCGTCGTGCGCGGCGGCGGCGATGAAATCCGTGACGGGCGCAAACGAGCTATAGGGATGATGGAGCAGGATGTCCTGCTCGCGGATCGCGTCGAAGATGGAGAGGCGCGGGCGGCGCAGCGCGAGGGGCGTCTGCGGCGTGAAGACCGCGTCTTTCAAATCCGGGCGGTCGAGCTTGTAGAGCCTCATCAAATCGGGCACGTTCAAGGGGCCGCCCGCGCGGTACACGTCCTCGGCCTCGACGCCGATTGACTCGGTGAGATACCGCGTCATGTCGGCGGGCATCCCGTCCGCCACTTCGAGACGCACGGGCGCGCCGAAGCGACGCTTGCGCAACGTCTGCTGCATGATGCGCAGGAGATCGTCGGCCTCGTCCTCGCGGATGTCTATGTCGGCGTCGCGCGTGACGCGGAAGGCGTGGCACACGCTCGCGCGCATGCGCGGAAAGAGAGCCTTCGCGTTGGCCGCGATCAAGTCTTCGAGCAGGATGAACTTGGAGCCGTCTTTTTCGACGGGAATCAGGCGCGGCACGAGCGGCGGCACTTTGATGCGCGCGAAACGCGGCTCGATCTTGCCCACCAGCGAACTCGTGATGCCGTGTTCGGGCAGCGGCGCAACCATCAGGGCGAGATTGAGGCTCAGGTTCGAGACGTAAGGGAACGGGTGGCTCGGATCGACGGCCTGCGGCGTGAGCACCGGAAAAACTTGATCCTCGAAATAATCCTGAAGCGCGGTGCGTTCATCTTCCGACAGGGAGTTATAGGAGGCGATCACGATGCCCTGCTCTTTGAGTTGCGGCAGCAACTCTTCGACGAGGCAGCGGCTCTGCTCCGCGAGCATCGGCAGGAGCCGTTGCCTGATCTCCGCGAGTTGGGCGGCGGGCGTCATGCCGTCGGGCGACAGTTCCGTCACGTCGTGCTCGAATTCCTCTTTGAGTCCCGACACGCGGATCATGAAAAACTCGTCCACGTTGCTCGAAAAGATGGCGAGGAACTTCAGACGTTCCAACAGCGGCTGCGTCGCGTCCAATCCCTCTTCGAGCACGCGGCGGAAGAATTCCAACAGGCTGAACTCGCGGTTGAACAGCAGTTGGCTGGCGTCCATCAATTTCGGCGACAGAGCCGCGCCGGAGGGGTCGGCGCGCCGGTCTTCGGAGGGGGGGTGTTTGCTGGCTACAATCTTCATCGGAACAGTCTTGAAAAAAACTCTGTTTGGATTTTCGTCGGGGCGATTCGTTCGGCCTCTCGCGCTGGACGATGTACATCTCTGATGCGCTTGATGTGGCTCCGGTAGCCGCGAAAACGAACATTACAACACAGATATAACGATTCTCCCCGCGCCCGCGAGCCTTCCCGGTCATCACCCGCGAAAGCGACCCGTTGTGCGGAGCACTATATCAGACACCCTCCGGCAATCTCCATTCCCAAAAAGCGCGGGCGCGAGGTCTGGAAAGAAACTCCAATTATTCCAACACTTGAATCAGCCCGCCAAAATGCCCGGAGAGCGCGGCCGCACGCGCCGACGCATGAATTTTATGCCGGTGGCGCAAAGATTCCGCCCCGGCAAAGCAGCTTTTTGAGGCGGCTTTTTGAGGCGGCAAAAGAGTCTCCGAGGCATCTCGTTATCACGCACCGTCGCGGCGAGGCCGGTAAAAGGTTTATCGAAGTCTGCGGAGGTTTTCAACGCTTTACGACCCGGCGGAGGCGCGAGATTAAGCAAATTGACCCGCAACGTTTTGCCCTGAAATCACATCAAAAAAGTTCTCCCAACCCGACGCTGACGGAGCCGTTGAAATAACCCGCGCGCTTCGTCGTGACACGCCTCTTTATTCAAGGAATCATCAACTTATGAATCAAAGTCCGTGGAGACGTGTCGCTCCGGTCGTTCTCATATTGGCTCTCGGCATGGCGATGTTGTCGCTGCTGCCGGGGAAGAGACGAGCAGGTTGGAATGCCGGCTCCCCCTACGCGTCCGACCACGGGACGGCTGCCGCCGCCGAGATCAGCCCGTGGCAACTCGCCGCGATGAAAGTGGTCGAAGATAGGTGCGAGCAGACGGGGAGGCAGGCGAAAATTGAAGTTCCCGGTCAACTTCGTCATTACAGCGACTCGCGCCGCTTTCTCGCCATTCAGGTGGCGGAGTGGAAAAAGCACGACGTGGCGACGCCGCACGACTTCGCCGACCTCGCCAGCCTGATTCGCGGCGGAAAGCTGGTTGAAGTGAGGAGCGTCGGGGAAAACCACGTCTTGTACGGGGTCGGGGCAATCGCGGGCAAAGACGCTTTCACACACTACGACAAAGCGAGCGGTAAAAGAATTCCCCTGCTGGGTGAGGCCGAAATCGAGCCGGAATCCGCGCGCCTGAGCGAGTCTTTGCGGGTTATCAACGAGGAAATCTCCGCGCTCAAGGAACAGTTGAACTCTCTCGGCAAGGGAGAGAGCGCGGCGCGCGCCCGCCTCCAATCGCAGCTTTCCTCTCAAGCGAAGGAACTCAAAGCCGTTCAGGAGCGTCGGGAATTGATGGAAGTCTATGCGGGCGAGGGCAAGCGTCGGCGGGAACTTATCGCCGAGCATGAGTTGCTCGCAGGGTTGGCGTCCGATTTGTCGGGCGTCGCCTACGATCTCGCCGACGCGGATGCGCGCAAGGAGTTGAAGGTGCGTATGCTCAGCCACCTGCGCCCCGAAGCGGTCGGCGTGCTGGAGGAAATCGCACGCTCGTACCGGCAGAAATTCGACCGCCCGCTGCCCGTCACTTCGCTTATTCGTCCGGACGACTACCAGCATCAACTCAGCAAGGTCAATTCAAACGCCACCCGCATCCAGACGCCCCCGCATTCGACCGGGTTGGCCTTCGACATCTTCTATCGTTACATGACGGCCGATGAACAGGCGCACGTGATGGCCGACCTCGCCCGGATGCAGGACGAAGGGCGCATCGAGGCGCTCCGAGAAAACCGCGACCACTTCCACGTTTTCGCCTTCATTGACGGGAAGCGTCCCGGTGAAGGGTTGATCCGTGAATCGCTCGGCGAGGCCGCGGGCGGCAATTTGCGGAAAGAGTCGAAATCCGTCGAAGAGTCGGGGAAGAAAAGCGTTCGAGCGGATGAAGGGAAGACGACGAAGAAAGTGGCCGGGAAGAAAGAGGGCAAGGCGCGGAAGGGAAAATAGTGTGAATGTTTTTTAGAGGGACGAGTTTCCTTTATCGACAGATTCATTAAACGCGTCCGCCCGAACCGCTTTCAAGACCTCGCGTTTTTCCCGCCCGGTAAAGTTATATTCCGCTATCCGTCGCCGATTTTCCCGGCCGCTTTCACTCCCGAAAACCAAAATGGAGCGGCCTTCAACCGGGGTGGAGAGGCTATGCGCTTCGTTGCCCTTTATCTCCGGTCATGCGGCTTATCGTCTTTGGCTGCTTCCATCCAAGAGGCGATGGACGTTAATTCATGCTCTCCCTCTATTTTCCTTCCCAGACGCTTTTCCATGTGCATTTTATAGATGCGCGTCGCCAGCCAGCCAAGCACGCCGAAGGCAATAAACAATGCGATGCTGATTAAGACCATAATATTAGGCGTCTGAATCGGCGGCGGAGAGCGGGCGTTTATTTGACAAGCTAATCGGACGGACGGGGGGCGGCATCGGGAGCGGCCTAACTTGATGAATGGTTGAGCAGGCGGGCGAGCAGCGTCCGCAACTGATTCGAGTCTTCGTCGTAATAACAGACCCAGTCGTTACCGCTCACGTTAACGACCTTGCCCGCCAATTCTCCGGGAACATGTTCGGGCATCACGACGAGCGGCGTGTGGCCGTCATACTTGGCCTGCTCGCGTAACGCGCGTCCGAGCTTCACAGCCTCCTCCGGTGTTTTACGCACCAGATTGATTAACACTAAATCGGCGTTGATCGGACTCTCGCCGCTCACCCATTCGTGTGCGTCTTCCAAGTCTGCCGCCACGAGCAGGCGGTAGCCGTGCCGTCGAAGGTTCCGGGTCAAAATGGGGCGGACATCGTCGTCTTCTTCGACGAGAAAGATGGTCGGGCGGGCGTCTCCGTGCGAATTGGTTTCTTCGGACATAATAAGACTCTCCTTTAGTCTCAGCCGCGTGTAAAACACGGCGGACGGCATATTTTAAGGAGACTGTTTATCAATCTCTACCTGATGCCGAACGATAAATTCTAACAAGAGCGGTTGAATACCTTACGATGATAAGCCGGGAACGCTCCATCCGCCGGCGTACACACGCGCCGCCTTTAATCGGCTCGAAGGCTAATCAAACGGCCGACCTCGTAATCTTGGCTAAATCGGCATACAAGCGTTCATACTCGCCTCTGATGACCCGGTAGCACTCGCACGCCTTGGCCTCCAAGCCTTGCCGGTCAAGGATTCGAATGCGCCCGCGCTGGTAATCGATCAGCCTTTCATTCTTGAACTGGGAGGCCGATTCGCTGATGCCGGCGCGCCTCACGCCCAAGGTCAGCGCGATCAAATCGTGCGTCAGCAGCAACTCGTCGCTGACATAATCGTGCATCATCAAGAGCCACCTGCCGAGTTGTTGTTCCAGGGAATGAAGTTTATTGCAGGCCGATGACTGGCCTGTCATGGCGAGCAGCATCTGCGTATAGCGGAACAACAGATGCGGCATGACGCTTCTTTCCGAGCGGAGTTCCTGCTTGAACAGTTCGGCGCGCACCCGCAACGTGGTGCCCGCGACGTGCGCGACCAACTGTGTGGGCGTGATGTCCGTGCCGAAAAAGAGGTTTAGCCCGGCCACCCCTTCGCGCCCGACCGGCCCGACTTCGGCCGTATCCCCGTCCGCCATCGTGCAGAGCATGGAGAAGACCGCCGTCTCCGGGAAGTAGACATAATCGATCTTGTCGCCCGGCTCGTAAAGAACGTCACCCTGCGCGAGCGTGACTTGCTCTAATTGAGATAAAAAGTGTTGATAATCGGCGGCATCTAACGCGGCAAGAATCCGGTTTCCGGGCGAGCGGGACGGTTGAGGCGGGGCGATCATAGTTGAATATCCTTTGTTGTAGCTGAGTCCCGGTATGTGTTGAGTTGGCATCATAGCACGGAGGGCTGTGTAGCCCCCGGCGCAAACCTCCCACCCGTTTTTAAACCGGAGCCTTACTCAAGATGATTCGGTTTTACCGTCGCGGTTAAAATCACCGCCCACGGTCGAACCCGGATAGCCTCCGAGCCGCAAGGGCGCGGAGCGGTAGCAGCCTCCCGCGCGGGCGGGCGCTGCCGCTAAGTCTTGCGGATGAGAGCCGCGCCGAT
This sequence comes from Pyrinomonadaceae bacterium, assembly GCA_035644995.1. GTDB lineage: Bacteria > Acidobacteriota > Blastocatellia > Pyrinomonadales > Pyrinomonadaceae > JAIVJZ01. The sequence continues at coordinate 7,548 of DASQNL010000252.1, forward strand.
GCAGGTGGGGCGCATGTCGTTGTTATATCGCGGCGGCGCTAGAATAAGACACCGCAGACGTGCTCCTTTCCCCTATCATCCAGCAGGTACGCCTCCACGGCAATCTGCTTGTTCCGCTTGAGAAAGATGTCAGTCCGGAACTCCCGAATCGCCTCGACACTTGCGCCGGAGCTAGAGACCAAGTCGGGAAGCCACACTTTGTAGTTATCGATACTCTTGAGCACCCGTTGAGGAAGCCGCGCTTGTGTCTTAGATTCAGGAATCCAGTGGATACTAATTCGCTCGCCGTTAGCCTGCCGCGCGAGCTGCCGGAGATCGTCGATGACATAGCCATCATCGACATAGTTCATTAAGCTCACGAACGAGTGTGAGAAGTTATGCGCGACGGATTTGAGGACATTGTACTTCATAATCGAAAGCGGTATCGCTACCAGCGGTCTGATACCCTCAAAGAGCGATTTATTACCGTTGAGCGTGGCCTTAAAACCTCTCACAGGCGGAAATTATCCGCTACTGGCGGCCTAACTTACTCCGACAAGCGGCTTTTAACGCTATCCGCAGCAAAATTCAATCACTATTTGCGGCAAGATATAATTTCACCCAAAGGGTCTTTCGCGGAATTACTACACTATCCCGCGTACTAAACTTCCAAACAATCTTGTTAATATGAATATCGATTACTCTCTAACATTGAGCTTGGCACACTATAGGCACACAAAACATTTAGGGGCAGCCATACGGCTGCCCCTAAGACATTGCGGATAATGGTGGAGCCGAGGGGGATCGAACCCCTGACCTCATGACTGCCAGTCATGCGCTCTCCCAGCTGAGCTACGGCCCCTTTGGAAGCAATCACTTGCGGTTTGTGAAGGTACTTGAGAGCGGATTACCGCATCGCCATCATCCGGCTCAAGACCTGAAACTGTAACTGATTGACTAAGGAGCCGTCAAATGAGCCTTGATAGTCTATTCGCCCAGTTCTGCAAAGAGAAACGCTACCTACAGAACGGGCTTTATATGCCCAAGGAACCTTAACATCAATGCCCGACTTCGTACTCCCAAGCATGAAGGGTGAAATTCGTCCTGTGCCATACGACCTGAAAAAATTTAGTAGAGACCAAAAGATAACTGTTGCCGAGGCAACAAAATTAATCGGCTGGAATGCGCGACAAGTTCCAAACGACGAATTCAAAACAGAATACTATGACCTACATCGGTTTTTACTGTTTGAGCGATTCAAGCTTGAAGTGAGAAATTCAATTCTTCTGACTCTCAATGAAGCAATCTCTCACGCTGGTAAGAAACTGGGGTTCGAAGGTCAAATTATAGTCGAAGGTCTACCAAAACTAACTGCCATTCAAGATGCACAAGAAGCCTTATCGCAAGGAAGTAAAAATTTTGGTGATGTTATAAATCCATTTCTTGCTTACTCGTAATTATGGAGATAGTTGGTCATGCTCCGAGAGTGGGAGAATAATCACCATTTTTGCTTAGGGTTGCGAGATAAAGACACTCGGCTTTGGAGGCTTTTGATTGTTGCGAGTTACATTCGGAAATTCTCATTATATGCACGAAAAGTGACGGATTTTCTCACTTTATGCGCGAATAATTTCTCACTTTATGCGCAAATTCCCTCTCTAAATTGTTGATACTTAGTAGAGGGAATTCTCACTTTATGCCCGAACCTACATGAGAGGCGAAGTCCCTCCGTGAGTGATTGAGGCTCAGGGAGGGACTTCTTACTTGGGGCCGAACGGACGATTTCGCCGCGCATCTTTCTCCGGGCGGGCAGCCCGTCAGGGCGCGGGCTGCCAACCGGCCTGACTATCGTAGCCGGGATGGTTCGTGAGGTTGACCTGACTGCTGCCGTCAGGGTTCATCGAGTAAATCTCCTGATTGCCATCGCGGCCGGTGGTGAAAACGATCTTCAACCCGTCGGCCGACCAGCGCGGCTCGTCGGAGCCGGTGGAGTTGGTGAGGCGCGACAGATTAGCGCCGTCATCGTCCATCACATAAACTTCGACCTGACCGTCGCGGTCGGTGGAGAAGGCGATTTGCGTGCCGTCGGGCGACCATGCGGGCGCGTCGTTGAAGGGCGCGTAGGGGAGCAGGTTGTAGGTGTCGGTGAGGTTGGTCTGGTTCGAGCCGTCGGCGTTCATGACGTAGATTTCCGGCGCGCCGTCGCGCTCGCTGACAAAAACGATCTTGCTGCCGTCGGGCGACCAGGAGGGCGAATATTCGATGTCGTTCGTGAGTTGCGTTTGATCCGTGCCGTCGGCGTCCATGACGTAGATGCGCGAATTGTAGTCGTCCTCGATCATGAACATGATCTTGGCGCCGTCGGGCGACCACGACGGCGTGTAGGAGCAACCGCACGGGTCGTTGGAGAGATTGGTCAAGCCGGTTCCGTCTGCGTTCACGACGTAGATGTCGGAGTTGGCCTGCGAGTCGTAGCCGCGAAAAGCGATCTTCGTACCGTCGGGCGACCAGGCGGGTTGATAAGAACCGATTGCCGAAGTGGTGAGACGGGTCTGGTTCGTGCCGTCGGCGTTCATTGTGTATATCTCCGACTGGCCGTCGCGGTAGGTGAGGAAGGCGAGCTTGGTTCCGTCCGGAGACCAGACGGCTGCGAAGCTGTAGCTCAATTTGTCCGTCAGGCGCGTTTGCCCTGAGCCGTCGCCGTTCATCACGTAGACGGCGGTCGTCTGCCCGCGGTCGGCGCTGAAGGCGATGCGATTCGAGGCGGCCGGAGTAGGCGTCGGGGTGGGGCTGCCGAGATGCCAGTTGAGAGACATCGAGCCGGGATAGCTCGTCCAGTCATGCACATCCAGAGCGATATAATAGACGGTGTTGAGCGTGGCGCTGAAGGTGACGGAGCCGTGTAGATCATAGCCCGTGTCATCGTCGCCGGCGATTCCGGTCAGGGTCGAGAGGTTGCTGCCGGTATAGACGGCGATCACGGTATCCATGTGGCTGCCCGCCGTATGGAAGGTCACGTCGCCGGTCGCCGTGGCTTGCCACTGATACCAGATGGACGCTCCGATGGTTTGTGCGGCGTGGCTCGGTTCGCCGGACTCTAAAGTCCCGTAGTCGTTATAGACGGTCACGCCGCCGCTGCTGCCGGTGAGGGTTTGCGCGTTGGCGAAGTTATCGTTGTTGGTGTAGGCGACGGCGCGTGTGGTGGGCGCGGCGAAACAGAACAACAAGATCGAGAGACAGAGAGCCAATCCCGCGGACTGGCCGGTGAGGCGCGCAGAAGACTTCATAATTTCTCCTTAACAGGTTTGTGAGAGTTCCGGATGAGCGCGCCGCGTCGGGATGAGGTTCGACGGTGCGGCGCGCCAATTAACAGGCGCAAAATCGTGACGTAAAGACCGCGCGCCCGCGCATGTGTAAAAAGCTGCGGGGCGTTGGGCGGGCGTCGCTTCTTCCGCGCGAAGGGCGGGCGGGAAGGCATGGCGAACGTCCGGGCTACGAGAATTGCTTAATCAAGCGCGTCGGCGAAACGTCTCCTGTTTTTCAGTTCGGAACGCCGCCGAGAGGTAGCCGTCGAGACGGAGAGGCGTCGCCGTCCGGAGGTGACTACGGCGTTTGCCGCGGACTGAGGCGCAGCAGGCTTTTCCCTGACGGCACATTTCACCGTCTGACTTTCACGATGGCGGCACTTGATCTGAGTTTAGAGAGATGTAAGGTAACGTTGATGCTTGAAGGTTCGCAGAATGTTGCGCTGTCTCTTCTTGAGCACGGTTTCGATTCTAGTGGCTTGACGGTAGAAGTCAAGAACAAAGTTTTGAGGGCGGCAACCTCTCGCTGGTTCTCTCTTCGTTAACTAAAAGGTCTGTTGAAGTTAAAACAAAAATGCTTTGCGCCGCCGCGTTTGGTCGGGGTTAATAATTGGTCAGAATACTTTCGGGCGGGAGTCCCATCTCCTGCAAGCGGTCGCGCGTGTGCGTGATCATTTCGGGCGAGCCGCAGACGAGGGCGACGGGTTCGGCGAGGTTGGGGAGAACGTGGTCGAGGAGCGATTGGACGTAGCCGGTCGAGCCTGCCCACTCGTAGCCGTCGGGCTTGGAGATGACCTGACGGAGTTCGACGCCCGCGGCCTTCCACGTCTCGGTTTCGTTGCGGTAGCAGAAATCGTCGGGCGTGCGCACGCCGTAGAGCACGACGATCTGGCCGAAGTCGTCGGGATGCGAGAGGGCGTGGCGCAGCGTGGAGCGCAGCGGGGCGACGCCCGTGCCCATCGCGATCATGACGAGGTCTTTCCCCTTGTGCGCGTCGAGCGGGAAGCCGTGGCCGACGATGCCCGTGAGCGTAACCGCGTCGCCCTCCCGCAGGTGATAGAGCGATTGGCCGTCGTCGCCCGCGCGTTTGACCAAAAACTCCAGCTCCTTATCTTCCGGCGCGCTGGCGAAAGCGAAATAGAAAGATCGTTTGTCCGCGCCCCCGGCGCGCAGCGCGGCAACCTGTCCGGGCAGAAACTCGACGGGCGGAGCCGCCGCCCCCGCCCCCGCTTCGGCTTCCGGACGCATGTCGAATGAACGTATGTCGCGTCCCTGTTCGCGGACGCGCGTGATAACGAGTTGGCGCGAGGTTGTGTCCTTCATAAAATCACCGGCCGGGCTTTCGTGTGTAGTTGGTGGCGCGCGGCGCAGTGTAGATCAAGTGGAGAGGAAAGGGAAAAGGGGAAGGGGGAAAAGGGGTTACACGACGAAGGGTAAAGGGTAAAGGTGAGACCGGGGAAATCCGGCAAGCCGTGCGGCTTTCCGCTCTTTGTCCCTTTCCCTTTACCCTTTTCCCTTTATCCTCCGGTCGCGGCGGTGTGCGCGGCAAGCAAAGCTATGATAAAACTGTCGGCGTTGCGCCAGCTTAAGCCTAGTTCAGTTCGGTCAGGCCGCGCGCGCGGGTAAGGCGAAAGAGAGTTGCGGCCGGAAACGGACGACCGGCGACGGGCTGCTGCTGCTACTGCGGCTGCCTAGGGTCGCACGCCGCACCCGCGTTGAGGTTTCAAGGACGACAATCCGGCCTGTCCGACATAAGGAAAGGACACTCTCTCGATGCTCCAAAGTTTGATTGCGACGACCGCGACGTGGTTCACGCTGCCGGTGCGTCTCGCGCTCGGCCTCATCTTCATCGCGCACGGCGCGCAGAAAGTTTTCGGCGTCTGGGGCGGGCCGGGGTGGGCGAAGTTCACGGCGGCGGGCGCGCCCTTCGGCTTCATGCGTCCAGCGTGGCTCTGGATGGGCATGGCGGCCGTCGCCGAACTCCTCGGCGGCATCCTCGTCCTGCTCGGACTGTTGACGCGCGCCGGGGCGTTCTTCCTCGCCGTCACGATGCTCGTCGCGATGGTCGGCGTCCACTGGAGCGGCGGTTTCTTTTTGAGCAACAAAGGGATCGAATACACCGTCGCGCTGCTCGGCATGTCGCTCGCGCTGCTCATCGTGGGCGGCGGACGCCTCTCCGTCGACGAAAGACTCCAAGCTCCGCCCCGCCGCCGCTGGTAAACGAAGGGTTTCAAGTTTCAGGTTGCAGGTTTCAAGTTAAAGACCGGAGAACCTCAGTCCTGAAACTTGAAACTTGAAACCTGAAACCGTTTTATGAGACGCTCGCCGCTTCTGGTTATCTTCGTCACGGTCTTCATAGACCTTGTGGGGTTCGGCATCGTGATCCCGGTGCTGCCTTACTACGTGGAGGGAACGAAGTTTAACGCGACGCCGCGCACGGTCGGCATCCTGTTCGCCTCCTACTCGGTCATGCAGCTCATCTTCTCGCCCATCCTCGGCCGTCTCTCGGACAGGTACGGCCGCCGCCCCATCCTCTTCTTCAGCCTGCTCGGAACCAGCCTCGGCTTCTTTATCCTCGGCTTCGCGACGACGCTCTGGATGCTCTTTCTGGGGCGCATCATTGACGGCATCACGGGCGGCAACATCTCCACCGCACAAGCCTACATCGCCGACGTGACGACGCCCGAAAATCGCGCCAAAGGCATGGGACTCATCGGCGCGGCCTTCGGCCTCGGGTTCATCTTCGGCCCGGCCATCGGCGGCATTCTCAGCCAGTGGGGCATCGGCGTGCCGTTCTTCTTCGCGGGCGGACTCGCGCTCGCCAACGCCGTCCTGCTCTATTTCACCCTGCCGGAGACGGTGACGCCGGATCACCCGGCGCGCACGTCGGCCGCCGCCGGTCGCTGGTCGCAACTCGCCGGCGCGGTGCGGCAGCCGCGCCTCGCCTATGTTCTCGCCATCTACTTTCTCTTCGTCGTCGCCTTCTCGATCATGACGACCTCTTTCACCCTCTTCACGATGTACCGCTTCGGCTACGACGCCGCGCACAACGGCTACCTCTTCATGTACGTCGGCATCATCGGCGCGCTCATTCAAGGCGGGTTGATCGGGCGTCTGGTCAAGCTGTTCGGCGAGATGCCGCTCGTGCTCGCGGGCGCGCTCCTGTTCGCGTTGAGCCTGTTCGCCATTCCGCTCGTCGGGCCGCAGACGGGTCTGTCCGCCCTGCTGCTGGTGGGCGGTACGTTCGCCGTGGGAAACGCGCTCGCCACGCCGTCGCTCCAAACGCTCGCCTCGCGCAGCGTTGGGCGGGGCGAACAGGGCGGCGTGCTCGGCGTCACGCAATCGGTGGCGAGTTTGGCGCGCGCCGTCGGCCCCATGGTCGCCGCGCTCCTCATCCACAGCGCGATTGCCACCTACGGCGCGGACGGCCGTCTCCATGAAATGAGCGACCGCTCGCTGCGCTTCACCTTCTGGACGGCCGCCGGCATCATGCTCCTCGCCTTCCTGCTCGCCTCCTACTTCGCACGCGCCTACGCCGCCCGCTACCCGGCGCACGCCGAACTTCCGACTCCCGTCGGAAGCTGAACCGCAACGCCCGCCGCAAAAATTCTCCCCGGCTCTTTTCCGCGACCCGCGCCGGAAGACACCGCAACGTGTGTCCGCCGTGAAAACTTCGCAAAGCGCGCCCATCTAAAATCAGCCGTCCGATTGAACAACAGGGGGGACGAATCAAGATGGCGGCCAACATAGCCGAACAATTTATCGAAGCATTAAGGGGCTTGGAAGAGAACCGCGACCTGGAGGCGTTGGTCGCGCTCCACGCGGAGTCGAGCGAAGTGGGCAACGTCAACGCGCCCGAAAAATTTACCGGGCAGGCGGGCGCGCGCGAGTTTTGGACGAAGTACCGCGACACGTTCGGCGAGGTGCGTTCCACCTTTCGCAACCGCGTCGTCAACGACACCTGCGCCGCGCTCGAATGGACGACCGAAGGCACAACGGCGGGCGGCGCGCCCTTCAACTACGAAGGCGTCAGCATCCTCGAAATCGAAGGCGACCGCATCACCCGCTTTCGCGCCTACTTCGACCCCGAAGCCCTCGGCCGCCAGATCGAACGCGCCGTCGCGGCCGGTCAATAAAAACGTGAATCGTGAATAGACTCAAGCAAGTTTTCTCTATTCACGATTCACGATAGTGGATTCACGTCTTTTACGTCTCTTCTTTCCAGATGGAAGGGAGCGTGGCCTCGTCAACTTCGAGGGTGTCGCCGCCGGGCAGGATGTGTATGACGCGCGCGCCGCGTGCGCGAAGGGGCGTCGAGAGCAGGCCGACGCGGTGGCAGTTGGCGCGCGGCTGCGTGTGGCGCGTGAGCGGGTGCGACTCGGAACACATCAACGCGACGCGCATCTCCGAGGCCAACTCCATTATTCGCTCCAACCCGCGCGCCAGTTCCGCGGGCGGCGCGACCACTTTGCCGCCGCACTCCGGCAGCCACTCATAGCCGATCCGCGCCTCTTTCAAGTTTGCTTCCAGCACGCGCCCGTTGAACTGCGGCCAGCGCGAGCGCGCCGCGCTTCTCACATCGCAGACGAGCGCGATCCCGTGTTCGCGTAAGAGCGCGAGAAAATCAGTCCAGGCGTGGCGTCCGTGTCCGATGGTGTAGATGGCGGGTGCGTTTGTCGCGGTGTCGGGCATGTTCGGTTAAATCAGAAGAAGCGGCGCAACGCCCACATGACGAGGCTCACGACGAGCGAGACGATGAGCATCGAGGTGAGCGGGATAAAGACGCGCGTGCGCTCGCCGCCGAAATTAAGATCGCCCGGCAGCCGCCCGAACCAGGAGAGCGCGCCCGCGTAGACGAGCAGCCCCACGACCACTACGCCCACGCCGACCAAGACCACCAACAACCCGCCGGAACGCGCATCCATCATTGACCCTCCCATTTCTCGACCCGCGCTTTGAATTCGGCGCGCAGTTCGTCAATCGTCAGATAGACGAGGCGGCCGCCGGTGAACAGTTCGTCGTGCGTCACGTCGAGCGCGGCGAAGGGCGGCGGCGGAAAGTTGTCCATCTCACTGTCGGCGTCGAAATCCGTCTCGGCGAGGATGAGGCCGTGGAGCGCGCCGAGAAAAACGTCTACGGCATACTTGCGCCCTTCGTGCTCGTAGGGGTAACGGTTCTTGCGTATCTCGTTGGCCTCGAAGACGGAGAACACTTCGTACTCATACTCGTTGAGGTAGATGCTCGTGATGAGCGTGCGCGAAAAGTCGGGCGGCGCGCCGGGCGCGTGCTTCTGCGTGAGTTTCAGCGTCCACTCGTTGGTCTGCGGCCAGCGCATTTTGCGCAGGCGCAGGCGCGTGCCGGTGAGGTAGTTGTCGGTGATTTGCGCGTGGCGGTCGTTGACCTTGAGGCCGGGCGGCAACTCGCGCAGGAGGTATCGCCGCTCGCGCTCCGTGCGTTCGTACTTCGGCGAGTGATCCGCGCTCAAGCGCCCCTTGCCAATGCCCTTCACGCGCCGACCAACTCCTCTTCGCGCGTCCGTAAAAATTCTTCCGGCTCGACGATGTGCCCCGCAATCGCCGACGCGGCGACGACGAAGGGCGACGCGAGATAAACTTTTCCGGGGCCGCTGCGGCCGGGGAAGTTGCGGTTCTGCGCGCTGACCGTGACGGTCTCCGCCGTCTTCGACGCGCCCGGCCCCGCGTTGATGCACGCGCCGCACGAAGGGTCGATCAACTCCGCGCCCGCGCGCTCGAAAATCTCGATGTAGCCGCGCTCGCGCGCGTACTGTTTGATCTTCTGCGAACCGAATTGCAGGTAGAGGCGCACGCCCGGCGCAACGCGTTTGCCCTGCTCGACGGCGCGACTGAGAACCGCCGCGTACATGTCCATGTCGGCCATCTTGCCGCCCGTGCACGAGCCGCCGTAGGCCGCGTCGATCCGCACTTCCGCGGCGAGGTCTGCGATGTTGACGCCGTTGCGCGGGTCGCCCGGCGTCGCCACCATCGGGCGAATCTCGTCGAGGTTGATCTCGAAGGTCGCGGCGTACTCGGCGTCGGGATCGCTCTTGAGGAAGCCACGGCGAATCTCTTCCGCGTCCAGCCCGCGCGAGCGGACGAGATATTCAAGCGTCACTTCGTCCGGTTCGATGATGCCGGTCGTGCCCCCGGCTTCGACGGCCATGTTGGTCAGCGTGGCGCGCTCGTCGATGGACATCCCGGCGAGTCCTTCGCCCGCGAACTCCAAGACCTGCCCGATCCCCTTGCCCTCTTTCATGTAATCGGTCGAGAGGATTTTGAGCATCACGTCTTTGGCGGACACGTCGGCGCGCTTTCGCCCGCTGAGGACGAAGCGGACGGTCTCAGGCACTTTGACGCGGATGTCTTTCGTGTACCACGCGTTCGCCATGTCGGTCGAACCGACGCCGAAGGCGAAGCAGCCGAGCACGCCCGCCATGCAGGTGTGCGAGTCGGTGCCGATGACGAGTTGGCCGGGCAGCGCGATGTCTTCGACGACGGCGTTGTGGCAGATCGCCTCCGAGCCTTTCTCTTCCGTGCCGCTGTAAAGTTTGATGCCCTGTTCCTGCGAGAAACTCTCCTGCGTCACGGCCAGCCCGTCGGCGCGCTCCAAAAGTCCCATCTTCTTCTTGTCGTCGGACATGACGCGCCCTAAGAACGTCAGGTGATCGCGAAAGGCGTAGACGGATTCGGGCTCGGTCACCTGCGCGTCGCGCCCCAGCGCGCCCTTGAACAGCGACTCGGCCATCGGCGTGACGTACTCGTGCGAGAAGCGCACGTCGGCCACGGCAAAGAGCGCGTCGCCGGGGCGTACCGCTTCGACGCCGATGCGCCCCGCGCGCACGAAGGCGTGGCGCGCGATGATCTTTTCGACAATCGTCATCGGC
>DASQNL010000253.1:0-4278 GCA_035644995.1 Pyrinomonadaceae bacterium
GATTAATTCTCGTCGGTCGCGGGCTATGGCTTTTCGCCCGCGCCGCCGGACGAAGCCTGTATGGCGCGCTCGATCAAATTGAGCAGGGTTCGCACGCCGACGCCCGTCGGCCCCTTTGAGCGATACGGCTTGGCGTCGTCGCCCCACGCCGTTCCGGCGATGTCGAGGTGCGCCCACGAAATGCCGTCGGCAAACTCTTTGAGGAAGGCGGCCGCCGTGATCGTCCCCGCCTTGCGCCCGCCGACGTTTTTGATGTCCGCGATGTCCGACTTGATCTGGCGCGTATACTCTTTATCGAGCGGCAATTGCCAGAGCTTCTCCCCGACTTCCCTGCCCGCCGCGATCACTTCGTCAATCAACTCTTGATCCGTACCGAGAATTCCCGTGTTGACATCGCCGAGGGCGATGGAGACCGCGCCCGTCAGCGTGGCGAGGTCAACGATCTGCGTCGCGCCGAGTTTCCGCGCATAGGACATGGCATCGGCCAGAATCAGACGGCCTTCGGCGTCGGTGTTGATGACTTCGATGGTCTTGCCCGTCATGGCGCGCACCACATCGCCCGGCTTGGTGGCCTTCCCCGAAGGCATGTTCTCCACCGCAGGCACGACGCCGAGGAGCGGCATCGGCGGCTTCAACTGCGCCGCCGCCCGCATCACGCCGAGCACCGTCGCGCCGCCCGTCATGTCGTACTTCATCAGCTCCATGTTCTCGCCCGGCTTGATCGAGATGCCGCCCGTGTCGAACGTCACGCCCTTGCCGACGAAGGCGAGCAAGCCCTCGCCCCCGCCCACCACCGTGCCGCCGTGCGCGCCGCCGTTAAACCCTTCGGGCGTGTACTTCAAAATGATCAACGCCGGCGGCTCCTCCGAACCGCGCGCCACGCTCAGGAGCGAACCCATCCCTTCGCCCTCCATGCGCTCGCGATCCAGCACGTCAACTTCCAACCCGAACTCACTCGCAATCGCGCGCGCGCGCTCGGCCATGATCGTCGGCGTCATATACGCGCCGGGTTCGTTGGCGAGGTCGCGCGTGAAGTTGACGGATTCGCCGATAATGCGCCCGCGCTCCGCGCCGTGCCTGAGCGCATCCTCGCTCGCCCCCTGCGCGATGATGACGAGCCGCTCGATCACGCGTTCCTCTTTCTCCGACGTGCGATATTTGTCCGGTTCAAAGAGCGACATCAAGACGCCTTCGACGGCCACCGCCGCGCTGCGCTCCGCGTCCGACTCCGCGCCGCGCGTGATCAACCCGACGGTTTTGACGCTGCGCGCGCGCAACGCACGCGCCGCCGTGCCGGCCATCTGCGACACTTGCGCCGCCCCGTAACTCTCCCGCTCGCCGACGCCGACGAGCAACAGTCGACTCGCCTTCAACTCGCCGCGCCCGTCGCCGAGATGCAGGTAGACGGTTTCGCCTTCTTTCCCCTTGAGTTCTTCCGCTTCAATGACGGACTTGATGAGGCCGCCCGTCGCCGCGTCCAACTCTTGCAGGAAGCCCTCGTGCGCCTGTTCATCTTTGAAAACCGCCACGGCGAGAGCCTGCACATCTGCATCGCCCACACGCCCGGTGCTCACTTGAATATCCATTTGAACTTTCATCTCCTGATTAACGATTGCGCTCTTTTAATTGCGCCTGCGTCTCGCGATCAATTGTCCGGCGCATTGCCGTCTCGCGCTTGTCATAAAGTTTTTTGCCGCGCGCCACGCCGATTTCAAACTTGACCCGCCCCTTTTTCACATAGACGCGCGTGACGACGAGCGTCATGCCTTTGACGGTCGCCTCTTGTTCCAGTTTATCTATCTCACGTCGGTGTAACAAAAGTTTCCGCGTGCGCGTGGCTTCGTGATTATCGCGATTGCCGTAAGCATACGGCGAAATGTGGGCATTAAACAACCACGCCTCGCCGTCGCGCACGGCCACGTAAGACTCCTTCAATTGAATCTGTCCGGCGCGGACGCTTTTCACCTCCGTGCCTTTAAACGCGACCCCCGCTTCGTAAGTATTCAGAATATGATATTCGTGATACGCCGCGCGATTCGTCAACAACACTTTTACGTCGTCTGCTTCTGGCATTTTCCAAACTTTCCCACGCGCCCCACGGTTGCAGCCCGCGTCACAAACCCACTCCTGAGAACTCGCCGCGCAAAGGCCGCGCCATTAAATCCCCGGCCGCGGCGCGCACGCTTTTGCCTTCGTAGAGCACGGCATGCACCTGCTCCGTGATCGGCATCTCGATGTGGCGGCTGTCGGCCAGCAATTTCACCGCGCGCGTCGTGCGCACGCCTTCCGCGACCTCGTGCATCCCGCTCAAAATCTCTGCGAGCGCGCGACCACGTCCCAACTCCTGCCCGACGTAACGATTGCGCGATAACGCGCCCGTGCAGGTCAACACCAGATCGCCGAGACCGGCCAGCCCCGCCAGCGTCTCGATGCGCCCGCCTTCGGCCAAAGCCAGCCGCGTCATCTCGGCCAAGCCCCGCGTGATCAAAGCCGCGATGCTGTTTGTGCCCAGTCCCAGCCCGGACACCATGCCCGCCGCCAGCGCGATCACGTTCTTCACCGCGCCGCCGAGTTCCGTCCCGGCCAGGTCGCCGTTTGTGTAGACGCGAAAATTTTCAAAACTGAGCGCGGCCTGCACGGCCAGCGTCGCGCGCGCGTCGTAACCGGCGGCGACGACGGCCGTCGGGTGTCCCGCCGCCACCTCCTGCGCGAACGACGGCCCCGACAGGCACACGAAGCGCGCCGCGAATTCTTTTCCCAAAACTTCGCCCGCCACTTCCGACATGCGCTGTCCCGTCTCGATCTCGATGCCCTTCGTCGCGCTCACGAGCACGACATCGGCGCGCAAGTCGCCCGCTATCAACTCCAACAGCCCGCGAGTCGCGTGCGACGGCGCGGCCAGAATGACGATTTGCGCTTCCCGCGCCGCCTCGCCCAACTCGCACGTCGCCCGCACATCGCCCGTGATCTCGTGTGCGGCCAGATAGACGCCGTTCACGCCCCGCCCGTTGATGCCGGAGACGACCTCCGCGTTACGCGACCACAACCTCACGACATGCCCCGCCCGCCCGGCCACCAGCCCCAGCGTCGTGCCCCACCCGCCCGCGCCGATGATCGCGATATGAGACATAATTCAAACAATGAACGCGGAATGATGAACGATGAAGTAAAAGCCGTCCGTCAGTAGTCAGTCGTCCGTTGTCCGTGGTCAGTTGTCAGTTGTTCAATCCGACCTTCGGCAACTCGCGTGACTAACACATGCAACTGACAACGGACGACTGACAACTGGCACTTTCTCCTTACATCATTCCGTGTTCATCGTTCCTACTTCATCCTTTCCACTTGCTCTCCGTGCCGTTCAACAGCCTGCCGATGTTGGCGCGGTGCATAAAGATGATGAGCGCGCCGCCGACGGCGGCAACCGCCATGATCGGCGCGGCGAGCGCGTCCGGGTCTCGCCCGTCACGGACAAGCCAGATGAACAGGGGCAGCGTGGCCGTCGCCGCGACCGAACCGAGCGAGACGTAGCGCGTCGTCCACACGACGACGAGAAAGACCACGGCGGCGAGCGCGACGGCGGCGGGCGTCAATGTCAGGAACACGCCGAGGCCGGTCGCCACGCCTTTGCCGCCGCGAAATTTCAACCAGACCGGGAAGACGTGTCCGGCGACGACGGCCGTCGCGGCGAGCGCGACCCACCAGTTGACCCTGAAGTCGGGCGCGAGCAGCCACCGTGCCAGCAAAGCGACGAGCGCGCCCTTCGCGGCGTCCAGCGCGAGCGTCACGACGCCCGCGCCCTTGCCCGCGCGGCGGCTCACGTTCGTCGCGCCGGTTCCGCCCGAACCCGTCTCGCGCACGTCGCCGCCGCCCCTCGCACGCACGATCAGATAACCGAAAGGGATCGAGCCGATCAAATACGCGGCGATAATAGACAACGCAGGCAGCAACGCGACACCACTCCGCGACAGCGCAAAACATCGGACGACGAGCGAACGCCGACTATAGCAACCTGCCGGAAGTCGCGGCAAGCGTCGAGAAGTAAGGGCGCGGGCGAAAGCGGATTGGTTTCAGATGAGGCGGCGGCGCAGGAGGTCGAGCGCGGCTTGCGAGGCGCGCCAGCGGATGAGTTGGCGGTCGCCGGGGAGAAGCAGTTTGCGGTGCTCCGTGTGCGCGTCGTCGGAGAGCGCGATGTAGACGAGGCCGACGGGTTTGTCTTCCGTCCCGCCGCCCGGCCCGGCGATGCCCGTGACGCTCAGGCCGAAGTCGGTTCCGGCGCGC
>DASQNL010000254.1:0-4485 GCA_035644995.1 Pyrinomonadaceae bacterium
TGTCGTAGAAATTGATGCCGGGTTTCGGGAAGTCCGGCACTTCGCGAATCAGTTTTTTGAGATTGTCCATAAGTTTGTCCGTGGTCAGTGGTCAGTTGTCAGTTGTTCGCTCGAATCTTTAGCGGCTCGCGTGGTTGTCACAAACAACTGACAACTGACGACTGACAACTGACGGCTTTTTTACCTTTCGATGCGGAAGGCGACGTATAAATTCGTCGGTTCGAGACTGAGTTCTTCGACCTGTTCGACGCGGCCGGAGACGGGGCCGGCGGCGAGGTCGTCTTTAAAGCCCTCGACGTTTTCCAGCCCGCCCTCGGCTAAAACTTCGACGCGCCCGTCCGCGAGGTTGCGCACGTAGCCCACCACTTGATGCCGCGCCGCCACGCGCTGCGCGAAGTAGCGATAGCCGACCCCCTGCACTTCCCCGCTGACGAGATATTTACGTGCGACCCTCATGCCCGGTTAGTTGAAACGTTGAAGATTCGTAAGACGCGCTATCCTAAAAGAACTGTCCGCGGAAATGCAATCGCCCGCCCGCGCGTCGCGCCGCCGCCACGCACGGGCGGCGTCGAGGTTAACGTCCCTCGATCAATTCCACGATCTTCACGTCGCCGGGCGGAACGTTGATCTTCACCGTGCTCCCGTTCGCGGCGCGTCCCGTGGCGAGCGGCGCGTCGAGCGTCCACTCGCGCGCCTCGCGGATAATGCGGCCGCGCAGGGAGAGCGTCACTTCGACGCTCGCGTTGCGGTCAACCTGCGCCAGACCTTGCTGCGGCTTGAAGACACCGCGATTGTTGATGAGCGTGACGAGCCAGCCGCGCGCCGTGCGGTTGAAGAGTCGCTGCACATCGCCCGTGACGCGCACCGGCGCGGCCTCCGCGAAGAGATGTGCGAAGAGATGCGCGGCGGCGGGCGTCAGACGCTCGTCGAGGCCGAGCAGGTCGGGCACGGCGCAGAAGATGACGCGCCCGCGCCCAAGGTTAAAAGAGGTGACGAGCGGGTCGCCCGTCGCGGTCTGCATCAACACCTCCGCGCCGCGCCGTTCGACGCGTTCGTAAGCATAGACGCCCCCACGCAGATTCGCGCGCGCATCGCCCGGCAACAGGCACTTCGCATCGTCGGCCTCGGCCGCCGCGCCGCCGAGCGGGCGCACGCCGAGGAAGTCCGCGGGGAGTCCCTTGGCCTGCGCGGAATTGAGGACGACGATGCCGCCCCGGCGCACGTAATTCTTGAGTTGTTCGACCCACGCGGGCGTCCATTCGAGGCGTCCGGAGGCGACGACGGCGCGGTAGGAATCAACCGCCGCGCGCCCCTCTTCGGAGGCGACGACAACGTCGAAGATGTCGCCGAAGGTGCCGCTCGTGAAAAACTGCCGGTCGGCCGTCGCCGGTTCCCCCTCCGTGACGGGCGCGGGATAGTAGGCCGCGCCGAAGAGTTCGCGCAAAGCTCTGTCGTGGCGCGCGGGCGGCGAGACGCCGAAAGCCCATTGCGGGTAGTCGGTCATGTCCCAGCCGTGCGCCGGGTCGAGCAGGAAGGCGACGGGCGTGTAAGGCGTGCCGCGTTCGGGGCGTCGCCCGGCGAAGTTGACGAACTCGTTCGTGATGCGGCCGAGCGGGTTGAGTTGAAAGGGATGGTCGCCGGGCGCGGGTTTGAAAAACTGGTCGTGGCCTTGTTCGAGATAGATGGCCGACGCGCCCGCCATGTAATAGAGGTAATAAGTTTTGCGGTACCAGGAGAGCGACGGCCCCATGGTCGCGCCGTAGCGCGTGTGGAAGAAATGGCGCGGCCCGGCGAAGTTCTGCCGGTCGGTGAAGGTGGTGGCGGTGTCGCCGAAGTTGGGCGCGTGGTAATAGAGGAACGATGCGCCGTACTGTCTGGCCGCACCGCGCGAGAAGGCGACGCGCATCGCCACCGAAGGCTGCACGGCCGAAGTTTCAAGGCCGATCATACGCGCGCCCCAACGCCCGAGCGCGTGCGCGTAGGCGGTGCTGGAAGTGGCCTGCGCGGCGATGAGTTTGTCCCACATCGCGCCCGTCGGCGTGTGAAACAGGTTGCTCCATTTGCGTTCGAGCGCGCGTGTGTAGAAGCCTCGATAGGCTTCGAGCAGGTCGCGGCGCGGCATCGCCGCCGTGAGTTGCAACGCGGAGACTTCCCCCGCGTTCCACACGTAGCCGATGCTCTCGCCGGAAATCCAGCCGATGAATTGATCGCGCAGTTCGCCCGTGAGAAGTTTCCAGGCGGCCTGCCCGCGCTCCGCCGTCATTGTCAGTTGACTGTAGTTGATCACGACGGCGAAGGGCGTGCGCGTCTCGCGCAGGTGACGGAGGAAGGGGCTGCCCTCTTGCGCGTAGGTCGTGAATTGGTCGAGCGTGATGACCGGCACGACGAGCGACGACGAAAAGAGCGGCACGTCGCGCGCGCCCTGGTAGGCGGCGACAAACCCCGCGAGCGGTTCGGCGTTGAACGGGTAGAGCGGGCGTTCGGCAGGCGGCTTATCCAGCAGCGGCCAGAATTCCGGCGCGATGTTCCAGGGCATCACGAAATCACGACCGGCGACGAGGGGACGCCGCCAAGCGGCGGGCACGCGCGCCGTCGCGTCCGCTTCGAGCAGGGGCGCGGGCGGAGTTTTACGCGCGGCGAACTCGCGTAGGACGCGGAAGGCGGCGAAGTTTGGTTTGGCGCGTCCTTCGGGGACGTAGGCGAGATCGTTCGTGATGAGGAAACAGTCAACGTGGCGGCGCGCGTCCGCCGCGCCTTCGATTAAGAGCGAGACGCGCGCCGCGCCCTTCGCGAACGCGCCTGCCGCCGCCGCCCCTCCCGCGCCGTCCCACACGAACGCCCAACCCCAATACATCGCCGTCTCGTCGTGCGGCGCGAGCCGCGCTTCCGCGCCGAACTCGCGGAGGTAGACTTCGCGCCCGCCCTGCGTGATGCGCAAGGTGAAGTTTTCGCTCCGGCCGAGCCAGTCGGCGTAGCGCACCCAGACGTGGTAACGACCCGCGCGCGGAATCTCCACGTCCTGATAAATCTCCGCGCGCGTCTCGTCCGCGCCGGCCGCCGCCGAGTTCCATTCGCTCTCGCCGCCCTGCGACCATTCCGCAGACACGCCCGGCCCGTTCATCCCCCAGCCCGGCGCGCTCGCGCGCGGCAACATCGCCCACGAAGGGTTCGAGACCGGAGCGTTCAACGCATCGACGTTGAAACCGCGCATGTTCTCCGCTTCGTACCAGAGATATTCGGGCGACGGCGGGGACTGTGCGGCGGCGACGGGTGTGCTCGCCGTTTGCTGCGAAGGCGCGCTCGGCGTCTGTTGCGAAAACACCTGCGCGACCGGGAGGCACACGCACGCGGCTGCGAGCCACGCCGAACGCAATTTCTTATTCAAACGAAGTTTCTGATTGAATTGAAAACTCATAAGCGCAAAAAGGCGGCGACCGAACGACTCACACATCGTCTCTACGGTCGCCGCGCTCGAACATCAAACAAAAAATTCTCTACTCCCCGACAGAAAATCCATCCGGCCTTCGCGTCGCAATCAACCGAGCGCTTCGAGGCATTCGGCGAGCGGGCGCTGGCGACAGGTGTACATCGGCGTGTCGCGCAGGGTAAAGCTGCTGGCTTTCGTCTCGCGTAGTTCCTGCACGAGATCGAGGAAGTCCGCCGGTTCGTCCGTCTCGAAGGCGACGACGAACTCCTGATCGTCGAGGCCGAACGAGTAGGTCGTGTGCAGCTTAACCGAGCGATACTTCGAGCCGATGCGTATGTGCTCGTCCATCATCTCCTGCCGCTCCTCGACCGAACGCGCATACCACTCGCGCGTCTTGACGAACGGGTAGACGAACAGGTAGTTCGACTGGCCGGGCACGATGTGCAGGCGGTCTTCGACGTGTTCGGGGTTATCCTTGTCGATGTACATCGAGCGTTTCGTCATAGAGAGGAACGATTGCGTCGCTTCGAGGTAGCGGCCTAAGCCCGTGCGGTTGATGCGCGCCGTCATCTCCTGAATCGGGTCGAGTTGGTAGCCGATGCGCCAGATCATCAGGTCGGCGTTCGAGCGCAGGCCCGTGATCGAATAGGTGTGGATCAGCAACTCGCCGCGAAACTCCGCGACCGCGTCCACGAGTTCCTGCCTGCCGCGCGCGCGCTCCGCTTCCTCCAGCAGGCGCCATTCGGGGCGCACGCGATAGAAAGTGAAGTTGACGAACTGGCGCGGCAACGTCGGCTTGGGTTGATCGATTCGCTCGTCTCGATCCGCCAGACGCAGCGACGAGCGGGCGGCGGGCGTCTGCGTGTTGTCGGTGCTCATAGGTCGTTCATCCTCAAAATGATTGCGTTGATACGACGCTCCTCGCGCGTGTCGGGAAGATTTAAGAGCATCTGCTACTAGAAGCGGCGCGAGGGCTATTGTGCGGCGTCGCGTGCGGGATTGCAAATGGCGGTGAAGGTTTGCAAGCGGCGCGGCGCGCGTCGAAATTTCGAGCAACT
>DASQNL010000255.1:0-2505 GCA_035644995.1 Pyrinomonadaceae bacterium
GGCCGGGTCGGTCGTCGCGCCGAACTATCTGCGCTTCGACTTCTCGCACTTCCAGCCGCTCTCGCGCTTCCGCGAGACGGAGGCACTGGTGGATCAGGTCGCGGCGAATCTGCGCTCGACGCGCGGCGACCTGCCGGCGACGGTCGAGCGTCTACAAGAAGAACTCAAGCGCGCGCGGCGCACGAACGAAGAGTTGAAACAAAAACTCGCGAGCGGAGCGGGGGCGGGCGGCGCGTCTTCTGCGGGTAACGGCAACGACGTGCGCGAGGTGGCGGGCGTGAGCGTGCTCGCGCGCGAGGCGAGCGAACTCGATGCGGCCGGACTCAGGCAGTTGTCCGACACGCTCTTGGCGCGCGTCAAATCCGGCGTGGTCGTGCTCGGTCGGCAGGGCGACGGCAAGGCTTCAATCATCGTGCGCACGTCGAAAGATTTGCACGGGCGCGTCCCGGCCGGGCAGGTCATCCGCGAACTCGCCCCGATCATCGGCGGGCGCGGCGGCGGCAAGCCCGACATGGCCGAGGGCGGCGGCACACAGGTCGAGAAACTTGCGGAGGCTCTGGAAGCCAGCTACGAAGTTGTCGGCCGCCTGCTCGGCGCAAGCGGCGGCTGAGCGCATTAAGACGTTGTGAAACGCCGCCGGGGGCGGTTGGAGGTCACACCGGCGAGCGAACGTCGGGGCGCTTCCACCCGCCCCCGCGGTTTGTAGCCCGTCCTCTTTATAGCCTGCGCTACGCGATTTACGTCGCGGGCTTCCATTCCTTCTGTTTATCGCTGAGGACGACTCCCATCCGTTCGAGCGTGACCTTGTTGAGCGTGCCGGTGACTTTGAGACTTTCGGCCTCCTGATATTTTCTGAGCGCGGCGCGCGTGTCGGCGTTCAGTTTGCCGTCCTCCTGGCCGTTGTAAAAACCGCGCGTCCTGAGCAGGACTTGCGCCTGTTTGATCTGTTCTTTCGTCGAGCGAAAGACCGCGCCGCGCTTGACGGCGGGCTTGGCGCTCTTGTTGCCCTGCGTGGCGTTCGATGCGTTTGTGTTCTGCGTCGCCAACGCGACGGACGCCGCGCAGAGCAGCGTGAGGAAAGCAACGAGCAGTCTTCTCATGAGATTTCTCCTTCTATTAAGAGTCGTGGCGCGTGAGGCGCAGGTGCGTGTATTGAGGCTAAAGCGCACTCATCATACATACGCTGTCAATCCCTCAAACCGACTCCCAAAGTCGCGCGCCGCCACCCGAAACTAAAGGCTAACTGCATGAATCCGTGAGCTTTGTCGCCAGCCGCGAACCGCCCCGGCTCCGGCTCAACGCGCTCGCCGCAGGCGACGCGGGGAGCACAAAGTTGCATAAAACGTTGCAAGGCCGCGTAACTTCCCGTTTATCTCTCAAGTCCTCCAAAAGCCTCTCCGACCTAGCGCGCTCATTTACGCCCGACCGCACCCGGATAAATCTCAAGTTGCACATTTAAGCGGCATTTTCCCCGTTTGCCATGTGGTTTAACTTTGTTGTTGCCGCGCTTTCAGCCCGTGTGCTACTCTCCAAATGCGTCCTTATTCCGAAGAGACGCGCCCCAGAACGAAAACGCTCTCGCGAGAGTTTTCACCCTTCCTCTCAATTTTCTCAGTATCGGGTTCAGACAAATGGCGCGGACAGCAAGAATTGCGTCCTGTTATCTTCTCGACTCGAACATCCCCGGATATTTCCAGACAGGCAAGCGGTATGAAAAAGTTTTCCCTCTCGTTCTGTGCGCTCGCATTCATCGCGGCCTGCGCCACCCTCGCGACGGCGCAAAACGGTTCGCGCTACCATCACGATAATTTCGACATCGCGGGCGGCGTGCGCATCGCCGTCGCACCCACGCCCGCGCCGCCCGCGGCCGGAAGCAAAACCCGACACGCCTCCGCGCGCGCGCTGACGGCTTTCGAGCGCGCCAACGTGTCGGTTAAGCCGACCGTCTATGCTGTTCGCCCGACGATGAGCCCTGCGATGTACGCGGGCGTGTCGCTCGACGGCTTCACGACGGGCGATGCCAAAGTCGACTCTCACATCGTGTCTGCGAGCGCGCGTCACGGCGTCGACCCCGTGTTGATCTATTCGATCATGCACCGCGAGTCGGCGTTCAAGAAGATGGCCGTCTCTTACAAGGGCGCGAGCGGGCTGATGCAGTTGATGCCCGCGACGGCGGCGCGTTTCGGCGTGCGCAACATCTTCGACCCGGCGCAGAACATCGAAGCCGGGACGCGCTACATGCGCTGGCTCTTGAATCGTTTCAAAGGCGATGTCGGCCTTGCGCTCGCCGGTTACAACGCGGGCGAAGGCGCGGTGGACAAATACAGGGGCGTGCCGCCCTACCGCGAGACGCAGGAATACGTGAAGCGCATCTCGGAGCGGTACGCGTTGATGCGCGACCCGCAGACGGCGCGGCGCGCGCCCGTCGTCGCGAAGACGCCGGACGCAGTTGCCAGGGCGACCACGGAAATGCCCGCCGCGCAACTCTACGAACGAAACGTCTAC
>DASQNL010000256.1:0-2509 GCA_035644995.1 Pyrinomonadaceae bacterium
CGAGCGTGCGCGCAACTCGCGCGCCGCGTTCGCCGGGCTGGAGGCCTGCCGCGGTCGCGTCAGACACCTGCGGCGCGCGGCGGATGAGGAAGAACCGTCGCGGAATCGTCCGGGTGAAGATGGTGCAGCCAGTTGTTCCACTCTGTTAATGCTCGTTCGACTTGAAGTTGATGCCGCTCGCGCTTGCGCCGGACGCGTTTGCGATCCGCTTCGGGCAGCGGTTCGAGGAGCGCGAAGGTGATGTTGACGGGTTGATAATTGTCTGTCCCGGCCGATGAGACGTAGCGCGCCAGCGCGCCCGTGGCCGACTTCGGCGGAGCTTCGACGAGTTCCTTGCCCGCCAACTGCCGTGCCGCGTTCACCCCGGCGAGCCAGCCCGTCGCCACCGATTCGACGTAGCCCTCGACGCCGCTGATCTGCCCGGCGAAGTAGACCGTGGGGCGTTCGCGCATCCGCATCGTCGCCGCGAGCACGCGCGGGGCGCGTATATAAGTATTACGATGAATCTGCCCGTACTGCAAGAACTCCGCACGTTCCAGCCCCGGAATCAAACGAATCACGCGCGCCTGTTCGCCGTAACGTAGATGATTCTGAAAGCCCACGAGGTTGTAGGCGTCGGCCATCAAGTTTTCCTGCCGGAGTTGGACGGCGGCAAACGGCTCGCGCCCGTCGCGCGGGTCGCGCAAGCCCACGGGCTTCATCGGCCCGTAGCGCAAAGTGTCGTAGCCGCGTCGCGCCAGTTCCTCGACGGGCAGGCACGCCTCGAACCAGCGCGTCTCCTCGAAGCGTTGCAGCGGCACGCTCTTGGCTTCCCTCAAGGCTTCATAAAAGACGCGATATTGTTCCTCGTCGAACGGACAGTTGACGTAATCGTCCCCGCCCTTGTCGTAACGCGCGGCGCGAAACGCGACCGTGTAATCGATGGAATCGGCGGCGATGATGGGGGCGATGGCGTCGTAAAAATAAAGCTGCCCGTCGCCGGTCAGGCGCACGATCTCCTCCGCGAGCGCGTCGGAACAGAGCGGCCCGGCGGCGATGATCACGAGCGCATCGTCCGGCACGCGCGTCACCTCTTCGCGGATCAGAGTGATGTTCGGATGCGCCTCGATCCTTTGCGTGATCAACTCGGCGAAGCGATGACGGTCGACCGCCAGAGCCGCGCCCGCGGGCACGCGCGTCTCCGCCGCAACTTCCAACACGAGCGACCCGCCGCGCCGCAACTCTTCTTTCAACAGGTAGGGCGCGGTGCCCGGCTCATCGGATTTCAGCGAGTTGGAACACACGATCTCGGCCAACTGCTCCGTCCGGTGCGCGGGCGTCTGCCGCACGGGACGCATCTCGTACAGGCGCACGCGCGCGCCATTCCGCGCCGCCTGCCACGCCGCCTCCACTCCCGCGAACCCGCCGCCGATAACTACGACTTCATTCATTTTCTTTGTCACTCAGATCAATACACGCGCCGCAACTCTTTCACCAGTGCTGTCGGCAACTCCACGGGGTAGAAGCGCGCGGCTTCAAACAAATAATCCTCACCGCTCTCGTCAATCACGCGGATCATGCCGTCGCCTTCGGCCGCCTCATCAGTGACAAGTTGATATAACTTCCCCACTTCAAGCGAAGCCTTGTAACCGTCATTATCGATGCAAACCGCGTATGCCGGCGCGGGATTTTTCTTCTTTGTCATACTCAGTCGAGATAGCGTTTGATCTTATGGTCAACTCTTCCGATGCCGTGTGCTTCGTACCAATGAATCTCCGCCAGCCTGATCGTACCACCTACAAGCTGCACGGTAGCAACGCCTTTTAGTTTACGCCAACGGCCTTTGCCATATTCGCGCCGCAAGCGAGCAAGATCACGGATGCTTTTACCTGCGGCAATTATTTCCACCTCGTTGATTTTGCCGATGATCTTAAATTTGATCATTACTCGTCAACGTCATTCATCGCACATCCGGCGGAGTCGGGGACGGCGGCGGCGGCTCCACTTTCGCGTCTCCCGCGCGTGCCTCGAAGCGTTTGAAATTGCCCACCTCTTTCGCGGTGTTGACCTCGACGCCGTTGAAGGCGGCTTTGTCTCCGGTAGTCTTAATCCGCACCAAACTTTCGAGCCACATGCCGTCGGGCAGGCGCGTCTCTTCGTAGATGATGGACGGTTCATTTGGCCGCGCGAGCGCCCGGTCGGCAACGTCAATCCAGACCCGCCCGCCGAGTTTACCGTAAGGCTTCTGCAAGTCGTTCGCCGGGACGAAATCGGCGCGCGGGCGGAAATCCAGAACGATCACCTCGCGCCCGTTGAGCCTCTCGCGGCGCGGGGCGAAAAACTTACCGGCGCGAAATACTCTCCACGGCGCGAACGAAAACTCGCCCGTGCTCAAGCCGTTTCTGAACTTGAAGCCGTTGGCGAAGCCGAAGGTCGGGATGCCGGTTTCGTCTGCCGCAGCGCGGGGCGGAGGAGTCGCGCCGGAGGCATCCCGTTTCTCGTCCGCGCGCGCGGCCTTTTCCAGATTCGC
>DASQNL010000257.1:0-2188 GCA_035644995.1 Pyrinomonadaceae bacterium
CACGGTGCTGGAGAATCACCTGCGGCTGACCGCGCGGCAGTTCATCGACGCGAGAGCCGCGCCCGCCGCCGAGAAGCAAAGATTCTACGAAGACATCTGCCGCGCCTTTCGCCTGCGCGCCGAGGCGGACGCGTTTGTCAACGTCACCCCCGGTTACCGGCCGGAAACGCCCCTCGCAAAAAACTTCGACGACGCGCCCGTCAGCATCTCTTATCTCGAAACCTACGACGCGCGCCACGGCACGAGCTACGCGGACAAGACGCGTCACCTGCTCTTTCAGTTCGCCAATCTCGTCATCAAATTCGACGGCCGCGTCACGCCCGGCGAGGAAGCCGCGCTCTCGGAGTTTAAAGAAATTCTCTATCCGGCGGGGAGCGGCGCGGCGGGGGTCGAACATGCGGGGGCGGCCTCGGCGTTGGCGACGGAGCAGTCGCCCCCGGCCGAGGCGGCGCGGGAAGAACCGCCGCGCCGGCTCGAAGACGTGCTCGCCGAATTGGACGCGCTCGTCGGCCTTGAGCGCGTGAAGGCGGACGTGCGGCAGTTGATCAATTTCCTCAAGGTGCAGAAGATGCGCGAGGAGCAAGGCATGCGCGGGCTGACCACTTCGCGCCACCTCGTTTTTTACGGCAACCCCGGCACGGGCAAAACCACCATCGCGCGCCTGCTCGCACAAGTCTATCGCGCGCTCGGCATCCTGCGGCGCGGCCATCTCGTCGAGACGGATCGCGCCGGGCTGGTCGCCGGATACGTGGGGCAGACGGCCTTGAAAGTGCGCGAGGTGGTAGAGCGCGCGCTCGGCGGCGTGCTGTTTATAGACGAGGCATACGCGCTCACTTCGGGCGGCGGGAACGACTTCGGGCAGGAGGCCGTCGAGACGCTGCTCAAGATGATGGAAGACCACCGCGACGATCTGATCGTGGTGGTCGCCGGTTACACGGAGAAGATGGGAGAGTTTCTCGACTCGAATCCGGGCTTGCGCTCGCGTTTCAGCAAGCACTTCCACTTCGACGACTACGACCCGCCGCAACTGACGCGCATCTTTCAAGCCTTCTGCCGCAAGGCCGACTTTCAACTGTCGCACGCGGCGGAAAAAGAACTCGCAGGGATTTTCGCCATCCTCTCCACGGCTCGCGACGAGACGTTCGGCAACGCCCGCCTCGCGCGCAATCTCTTTGAAACGACCGTCAACAAACAGGCCAACCGCATCGTCTCGCTGCCCTTGATCGACAAAGCGACGCTGGCCGCCATCGAAGCGGCCGACATCCCCAACGCCGACGACCTGCGCGCGGGCGGCATCCTCTCCCGCACCGCTTGAGGCCGCGCGCCGGACGCACAGGTTCGACATCTCCAACTTATCCGCAGTCGTCGCCGCGCCGCGCCTGCCGTCCGCATCCGCGCCCGGCGCAACCGTGGCGCGCCCGCTTGAAGTCGGCTAGAATGATCCGGCAATCACCGGCCGCCACATAACAATCTCTTAAAGCTCAGGGAGGCGACAACAACGTGCGTCTGTTCCGCTCACTCGCAATTATCTTTACGCTCATTCACGCGCCCGCTCTCGCGCAGCAGCCTGTGCAGCCTCCCGCGCCGGCGCAACCACGCGCCGCCGAACCGAAGCCCGCGCCGAAGCCCCCGCCGCGCGTCAAAATCGACGCCTACCGCGAGCGCGCCGCGCGCATCATCGGGGCGGCTTTGACGAGCGACCGTGCCTATCGCCGGCTCGCGCACCTGACCGACCGCATCGGCCACCGCCTGAGCGGCTCGACGAATTTGGAGCGCGCGATTGCATGGGCGCTCGCCGAGATGAAGGCGGACGGGCTGGACAACGTGCGCGCCGAACGGGTCATGGTTCCGCATTGGGTGCGCGGCGCGGAGAGCCTCCGGTTGACGAGTCCTGAGGCGCGCGAGTTGTCCATGCTCGGACTCGGCAACAGCGTGGGCACGCCCGCGGAAGGCATCGCGGCCGAGGCCGTCGTCGTGCGCAGCTTCGACGAACTCGACGCGCTCGGCGAGCGCGTGCGCGGCAAGATCGTCGTCTACAACGTGCCCTTCACGACATACGGCGCGACCGTGCAATATCGCGGGACGGGCGCGTCGCGGGCGGCGCGTTACGGGGCGGTGGCCGCCCTCGTCCGTTCGGTCACGTCCGTCAGCCTTCAGACGCCGCACACGGGCGCGATGAACTACGCCG
>DASQNL010000258.1:0-11677 GCA_035644995.1 Pyrinomonadaceae bacterium
CGGCGACCTCAAAGGCTACAAGCCCGGCAAAGACCCCGCGACGAACATGGGCAATCACATCCACGTCATCCTCGATAACCAGCCCTACGAGGCTTACTACGATCTCGAAGAGGCGTTCGAACTGCGCAACGTGACGGAAGGCCGACACACCCTGCGCGTTTTCGCCTCCCGCCCGTGGCACGAGAGCTATAAGAACAACGGCTCATTCCAGATGGTCTCGTTCACCGTCCGGGGCGGCGGCGGCGACGCGTCGAAGCCGACGACCACCGCGACCGGGCAGACGATGGCCGATAACAAGAACGCGAATGCCGACGCCGCCAACGCGAATGCGGCCAATGCCAATGCCGCTAACGCGAACGCCGCTAATGCGAACGCCGCCGCCACGCCGCCTGCGCGCGAGGGCAAAGAGGTGGCTTCCAGTCAGGCCGGTGAGATCGACCGCGCGAAACCGCTCCTGACCTACAGCCGACCGAAGGGCGACTACAAAGGCGCAGACGCCGACGCCATCATGATCGACTTCTGGCTCACGAACGCCAAGCTGCAAGGCGACGGCGGCGATTACCGCGTGCGCTACACGGTGAACGGCGGCGAGCCGAAGTTCATAGACAAATGGGAGCCGATCTGGTTGACGGGTTGGACGGCCGGTAAACACAGCGTCAAACTCGAACTCGTAGACCGCGACGGCAACGTCGTCGAAAACGGCGGCTATAATTCCACCGCGCGCGACATCAATGTCAGCAAGTAGCCGGTTTCCCGGCACGGGCGCGAAGACCCGGTGAGAGGCGGCGGTCTTCTTCCCGGTCTTCGCGCCCCTGTGGTTAAATTCCAGCGATGCACCCGACCGAAGAAAAGCGCGCCCTCTTTGCCGCCCTCGCCGCCGAGGCCGCCGCGTGCCGCCGCTGCGAAGCGATGTGCGGGCGGGCGGCCGTGCTGAGCGAACGAAACGGCAGGCCGGAGGCGCGCGTGATGTTCATCGGCGAAGCGCCGGGGCGGCAGGGCGGCGACCGCACGCGCGTGCCCTTTTCCGGCGACCAATCAGGGCATAACTTCGGCCGCTACATCGCCTCGATCAACCTCGCGCGCGAAGACATCTTCATCACCAACTCGGTGCTCTGCAACCCGCGCAAAGAGTCGGGCGCGAACCGCAAGCCGAGCGTGAAAGAGTCGCTCAACTGCGCCGGGTTTCTCCGGCGGCAGATCGAACTCGTCGCGCCGCGCGTCGTCGTCACGCTCGGAGCGGTCGCGCTTGTCGCCCTCGGTCGCATTGAGTATCATCAATTCACACTCAAAGATTCAGCGGGTCGCGTGTGCGAATGGAACGGGCGTCTGCTCGTGCCGCTTTATCATCCGAGTCCGCAGGTGCTCGCCTCGCACCGGCGCGAGGAGGCGCAACTGCGAGACTACACGGCCGTGGCGCGCGCCATCCGGCAGAGCGGCGAGCGATTGCACGCCGGGGGGCAGGCGCGGGAGAGTCTGGCCGGGAGAATTTTCGGAGAAGCATGAACGAGACGGCCGAACAGTTGACGGTTCATCACCTGACGCTCGCCGAGACGCACCGGGCGCACGGCGCGACTTTCACCGAGCGCGATGGATTCATGCTCCCCGCCGCTTACGGCGACGCGGGCGCGGAGTATGAAGCGGTGCGCGGAGGCGAAGGCGCGGGGCTGATTGATCTTTCGGCACGCGCGCGCATCGAGGTGAGCGGCGCGGAGGCGGTGCAGTTCTTAAACGGCCTGATCACGAACGACGTGAAGACGCTCGAGGCCGGCGCGTGGATGCTCGCCGCTTTCCCCAACGTGCAGGGACGCCTGCTCGCCCACGCGCGCGTCGCCCGCCCCGGCGGAGAGGTCTCTTTTCTGCTCGACACCGAAGCGGCCACGCACGAAAAAGTTTTCCAGACGCTTCAACGCTTCACGCTCGCAGGGGATTTTCGCGTCCGCGACGCGACGGGCGAGACGGCGCAGTTTTCCTTACAAGGCACGCGGGCGGGCGCGATCATCGGGTCGGTGTTCGGCGGCGCGTTCGCGCAGGCCGGACGGCGACAGCGGAGCGCGGCGAGCGTGTCGTGGCGCGAGGGTCAACAGGTCGTCGTCCTGCACGCCACGCACACGGGCGAAGACGGCTACGACCTCGTCTGCCCGGCGGGCGCAGCGGCGGCGGATTTGTGGGAGGCGTTGACGACGGCGGGCGCGCGTCCCGTCGGTTTCGACGCCTTTGAAGTGTTGCGCGTCGAGGCGGGCGAGCCGCGCCACGGCGTTGACGTAACGGATACGAGCGTCGTGCTCGAAGCCGGGCGAGACGAAGCCGTCAGCTACACGAAAGGCTGCTACATCGGGCAGGAGATCATCGCGCGCATCCACTGGCGCGGCCACGTCGCCAAGCGGCTCGCCGGACTCGTTCTCGAAGACGAACGCGACCCCGGCGCGGAGGCGAAAGTCAGAACGGCGGAGGGCAAGGAGATCGGGCGCGTCACCTCTCACGTCTTTTCGCCGCGGCTCGCGCGCCGCATCGCCCTCGCCATACTCAAGTACGATTACCTCCAACCGGGCACGGAAGTCTCGGTCGTCGCGGGCGAACGGCAACTCGCCGCGCGCGTCGCGGAGTTGCCTTTTGTGCGCGGCAGTTGGTACGACGCCGGGGCGGCGGCGGCGGCGGGCGACGCGGAGGAAGCGACCACATGAGCGAGCAACCGCCGACAGAAGCCGACTCCCCCGACACGGAAGACGCCGCTGCCGCCGCGCCGCGCGATCTCGATTTCGCGCAAGCGCGCCTCGCCTATTCGATCATCCAAACGCTCCTCGAACACACCGCCGTCTTAAGCGACCTCGTCGCCCTCATGGCGCAAGTCATCGACGAAGACACCACGCGCGCCCTCACGCAGACGCCCAACTGGACGGCCTACCTCGAAAGCCGCCGCCGCATGGAAGCGACGCGCGCCGACGTGGAGAAGTTCGCCGCAATCATGAAGGAACTGGGCGAGGACGGTTAGAAACTTACGCCGGGGCGCGCGTGGGCGCGCCGGATCGGGAAACAGCTTGGGCGGAACGTTGCCGGGGCGTCCGGCTTGAATGATTTACCCACACAGCCGACGATCAATCTCTGAGCCGTTTCAGCATGTGCGGGTAGGCGGCCACTCCCGATTGGCGTGCGGCTGCGCCGGTCGCCGTCATGCCCGCTAACTGTAACCCGTAAGAGCCGGGGTAAACTCCCGCCGCGTAAGTATTGATCAGGCGTTCGGACTTTCCCATCTACCCGCCCGCGCGAAAAAGCGTCTTCGGGTCTAAGCCGAGATGCACGACCGCGGCATAAGCCCAGGCCGTAGCCTGCGCCTCCACCTCATCCATATTCGCGCCCGGTATCAACATCTCTCCGCTCAAATTCGGCCGCACGTCGCCCGGCGCGACGGCTCAATGTCCCGCTTCATGCAGCAGGTCGCCGGGGTAGGTCAGCTTCGTTTCGTCAACGAGCAGCCTCCCTCCTTACGACGAGGATGCCGGGGAGGAAGCCGTCCTCCTCTAACCGCGCGGACTCGACCTCGATGCCGTTTAGAAATTCAACTAGCCGGTTGGTCAATGGACTTTGAAACTTACTGGTCATCAGTCTCAGAAAAGCGACGGCTGATTTTCGAGGTCGGCGGGTGAAGTGATGGGCTGGCCGAGAAGTTGTTTGAGTTTGTTGGCGGAGACGGGGGCGTGGCCTTCGTAGTAGTTGCTGAAATAGGCGAGGACGCGCGGGACGCGGGCGCAGAGACGCGTGACGGCTTCGTGCCAGAGTTGGAGGTTGGGGTCTTGGGGGCGTTGGATGCGGTCGAAGCGGGTGAGGTCGCGCGCGCCCATGAAGCGGATGTAAGCGAAGTCGGCATTCATCCCCTCGACGGTGCGAAAGAGGCTGCGGCGCGCGATCCACTGGCCTTCGACGAGGGCGACGGGGACGCGGTGCGCGGCGAGCAGGGTGAGCGTCTCGTCCGTGATCCAGCCGGGGTGGCGAAACTCGACGGTGAAGGGAAGGTCGCGCGGCAGGCGGGGGAGGAAGGTTTCGAGGGCGCGCAGGTTTTCGGGCGTGGCTTCAAACTGCGGGGGGAGTTGGATGAGAACGGCGACGAGTTTCTCGTGCAGGAGGCGCGCGTGGTCGCAGAACTCGGCGAGCAGATCGCTCGCGCCCTTGCGAAGGCCAAACTCGTGCGTGATCTGTTGGGGGAGTTTGAGGGCGAAGGTGAAACGGGGCGGCGTGCGTTTGTGCCAGCCGTCCACGGTGGCGGCGGAGGGCACGGCGTAGAAGGTGGAGTCGATCTCGACGGTGTCGAAGGCGCGCGTGTAGAGATCGAGCATCGCGGCCGGGCGCGTGCCGCGCGGGTAGAAGACCGTCTCGTCGGCGGCGGGGCCGGTCACCCAGTCTTCGTAGTTCCAGCCCTGACAGCCGATCTGTGCGCAGGGGGAAGAAGAACTTGAGCCTGTCGTCTCGTGAGTTATCTCGTGTGTCGTCATGTAAGGAATAAATTAACCACAAAGATGCGAAGCCGCAAAGGGAAATAACGGAGTTCAAAACGCGAAGCCGCAAAGTGAAACAACGGAGTTCAAAACGCCTTCCCCGGCGGCCGTGTTTTTCTGCTTTGCGTCTGCGGCGAGAACCGACTTTTGGCCGGAGGCGCAAAATTGAGATGTCGGGCGCGAGGGGTTGAAAGTTCGGAGGCGAGTTGGAGTTGAGAAGGAGGCTCTCACACCTCGCAGACGATGAGTTGGATGATGCCGAGGGCGTGCGGTTCGACGCTCACGACGCGTAGCCCGGCGCGGCGCGCTTCCTCTGCGGTGCGGCGGTTGAAGCGGTCTGCGCAAAGCCGGACGGTGAAGAAGTTGAGGGCGTCGAAGACGGGGGCGAGCAGACCGGGCGGGCGAACGTGTTCGAGGAGCACGACGCGGCCGCCCGCGCGCACGACGCGGCGCAGTTCCGCGAACGCCCGCGGCGGCGAGGCGACGGAGCAGAAGACGAGAGTGGCGAAGGCCGCGTCGAAGGTGTCGTCGGCGAAGGGCAGGGCTTCCGCGCTTGTTTGGACGAGGGCGACGCCCGCCGGGCGCGGCTTCGCTTGCGCGAGACGGAGCATCTCGCGGCTCGGTTCGGTGGCCGCGCCGTGCGCGCCGGGCGGATAGTGTGGGAAGTTGAGTCCGGTGCCCGCGCCGATTTCGAGCAGGCGACCGCCACGGCGGTCGTTGTCGCCGTCATCATCGCCGCCGCCGTTCAAGGCGCGGAGCGTGGCGACACGCAGGCGTGTGAGGATGAGGCGTTCGAGCGGTCGCAGGGCGCGTTCGTAGTGCGGCGCGATGGCGTCGTAAACCGGCGGCTGGGAGGGCTTCGTTCGCATCTTCAAGCGGCTGTCGTCGTGCGGATCGTTTCGGCGTCAATGCAGCCGTCCGCCACGGGCGTCGCCTTATTCTGCATAAAAATGGAAGTGTCTTCAAAAATATGGATCAAGCGGGCGGCGCGATGCCCTGATTGGTTAGATAATGTACGCTAATTCGCGCCCGCCCGGCGCGGGCATACTGCTTGCCTAGTACAGACCGCGCTAGACGCACCTGCACGGGGCACATCGCCCGCTTGTTAAGAGTAACAGAAGAATTCACGCCGCGAACTCTCGCTGGAAAGACTTCGGCTCTCGTCGAAGTTCAGCCGTTCAGCGGCGACAGCGGTTGTTGCGAATGACGGTGGCATTGCGATCTCCATGCGCCGCTTTCCGACGGCGACCGATTCACCTCAACCCCCAGTTTCTCCGTAACCTGTCCTAAAAGGAGTAAAGAAATGTCGAGAGTAATCAAACCGTTTCTGGTGATGCTCGTCCTGCTGTTAGGCGTGGCGGCGTCCGCATCCGCGCAGACCACCGGCTCGATTTCCGGTCTCGTGCAGGATGAGAAAGAGGCCGCGCTGCCGAACGCCACGGTGACGGTGCGCAACGTCGAAACCAATATCTCGCGCAACGTCCAGACCAACGACGAGGGACGCTACAGCTTCGCCAACTTGCCGGTCGGCCGCTACGAGGTATCGGTCGAAGCGCCCAACTTCTCGAAGTACGTGCAGACGGGCATCACGCTCCTGCTGAACCAGACGGCCGTCGTTGACGTGACCATGAAACTGGGCGGCGTGAGCGAGGTCGTCACCGTGACGGAGAACGCCGCGCTGCTCAACACGACGAACGCGGAAGTCAGCACGCGCTTCGACTCACGCCGCTTGTCCGAACTGCCCATCGCCACCAACCGGAGCGTCTACAACGTCGCGCTCTCCGCGCCGGGCGTCAGCCAAACGGTCGCCGGCCAGTCGCAATTCGCCAGCGGCATCGGCTTCTCCGCCAACGGCGGGCGCACGCGCTCGAACAACTTCATGATCGACGGGCAGGACAACAACGATTTCGGCGTCGCGGGCGCGACCGTCGGCCTCAACAACCCCGACCTGATTCAAGAGGTGCGGCTCGTCACCAACCAGTTCTCCGCCGAGTACGGGCGCAACGGTTCGGCCGTCTTCAACGCGATCACGAAAAGCGGGACGAACGAGTATCACGGCAGCGCGTTCCTCTTCCACAACGACAACGCCTTGAACGCTTGTAACAATCTCGACAAGGCCGGCGGCTTTTGCAGCACGCCCGGCACTCCGAATTTCAAGACCGAGAAGCGCCCCTTCCGCGTGGAGAATCAGGCGGGCTTCACGGTCGGCGGCCCGCTCCACCTGCCGCGCTTCGGCGAGGGCGGCCCCGCGATTATCAGCGGGCGCGACCGCACCTTCTTCTTCTTCTCGCTCCAACGCTGGTGGGATCGCCAACTCGGTTCGGGCTTCACCATCAACGGCGCGCCGGATGCCGCGGGTCGCGCCGCGCTGCAAGCGGGCGCGGGCAACCGGCCGCAGGTCGCCGCGCTGCTCAAATTCCTCCCCGTCGGGAGCGGCCCCTGCACCGGCTCGGCGACGCTCTGCGCTCCCGCCACCTTCACCGCCAACGGGCAGACATACGTCGTGCCGAAAGGTTCGCTGACGGGTTCTACTTCCAGCGCGCTCAACGATTGGCAACAGTCCATCCGCATCGACCATAACTTCTCCGAGAAGCACACGCTCTTTGGTCGCTATATCGTTCAGGATCAGGATCAGACGGGCGCGGGACAGGCCACGCCGCCGGGTCTCAGCCAGAACTCTCTGACCCGCAGTCAGGCCGTCAACGTCTCGCTCAACAGCCTGCTCTCGTCGCGCGTCGTCAACGAACTGCGCGGCGCGTATTTGCGCAACGGTCAACTGTTCACCGGCGCAGACCCCGCTGCGGCGGAGATTCCCTCCATCGAAATCAGCGCGCTCGGTCTCTCCGGCTTCAACGCGGCTGCCAACCGCACCGCCATCGGCCTCGCCGTCAACTTCCCGCAGTTCGCCACGCGCCAGACCTATCAACTGCAAGACAACCTCTCGATCTCGCGCGGCGTTCACAACTGGAAGTTCGGCGTCGATATTCGCCGCAACCAACTCAAGCAGTTCTTCGTGCCGACGATTCGCGGCCGCCTGGCCTACGGCTCGCTGCAACGCTTCATCGACGACATCGCCGATTCCGCCTCCATCAACAAACCGCTGGCCGGCGGGCAGGAGATCACTTACTACGACTGGCACGACGTGTTTGCCTACGGCATGGACGAGTGGAAAGTGCGCCCGAACTTCACGCTGACGCTCGGCCTGCGCTACGAATCGCCCGGACAGCCCATCGCCGACCTCGCGCAGATCAACGACCGCATCGTTAAGGCGGCGGGCGGCGACGAACGCTTCCGCTTCACGCCCGTCCCCAAACGCGACAAGAACAACTTCCAGCCGCGCGTCGGCTTCAACTGGAATCCGCGCACGAGCGAGCGCGGCGCGCTCGGCTTCCTCACCGGCGGCGACAAGATGGTGATTCGCGGCGGCTACGCCGTGACGCACGATTACGCCTTCACCAACATCGCCTCGAACATCGCGAGCGCGTTCCCGTTCCTTGCCTCCGTCGATCTGCCGACCACGCCGCAGGCGGGCGGCCCCGGCGTCGCGGGCGCCTTTACGACGCTCCCGACCATTCAGGGCGCGACGGGTCTCAACCCGAACCGGCTGGTGCGCACCATCGTCGCCGAGGATTTCCGCTCGCCTTACTACCAGCAGTTCAGTCTGGAGACGCAGCGCGAGTTGACGCGCGACCTCGTGATGCGCATCGGCTACGTGGGCACGAAGGGCACGGGGTTGTTCCAATCCATCGACGGCAACCCGCGTCGCATCGGCACGGCCACCTGCTCCGAGTCCAACGCCGACACCTGTCGCGTCAATCAGATTCAGGGGGCGATTCGCCTGCGCGCCAATGCGGCCTCTTCCATCTACCACTCGCTGCAACTCAGCCTTGAGAAACGCCTGAGCCGCAGCTTCAGCGCGGGCGCGCACTACACCTGGAGTTCGTTCATCGATACGGCGTCGGAAATCTTCAACCCGTCGGGCGCGGAGGTCGCCGTCTCGCAAGACTCCTTCAACCGCAGCATCGAGCGCGCCCGTTCGAGCTTCGACCGCCCGCATCGCTTCACCGGCAACGTCGTCTACGAGTTGCCGTTCTTCCGCGATCAGCAGGGCTTCGTCGGCCACGTCCTCGGCGGCTGGCAGGTCAATTCGTTCTTCAGCTTCCAGAGCGGTTCGCCGTTCACCGTGCTGCAAGGCACCGACCCGGCGGGCACGCTCGCCGGTATCTCCGGCCTCGTCGGCAACTCGGTGCGCCCGAACTTAAACACCAACCTCCCGCTCGGCCAGATGTCCATCGAGGAGATTCGCTTCGCGGCGGGCGCGACCACCTGTAGACCCGACGCCGCGGGCGTGCCCACGGCGGCGGGCGCGGCCTGCTTCTTTACGCCCGTCACGGCGGCGCAGCGCGTCGGCGACGCGGGGCGCAACATCCTGCGCACCGACGGCATCAATCGCGTGGACTTCGGCATCCTGAAAAACACGCGCATCACGGAGAGCCAGCGCATCCAACTTCGCGCCGACTTCTTCAACCTCTCGAACACACGCGACTTCGGCGTTCCCGAAGGGCGCATCAACAACTCGAACTTCCTCAACCAGTGGGGCACGAACGGCGGCAACCGCCGCATCATCGTCGGCCTGCGCTACGTCTTTTAACTCGCCGCCGCGAGGCGCACACTTCGACGGGGCTGGCGAGCTAATCTGCTGCCAGCCCCGTCTGTTTTCACATCGGGCTTGCCGCCGCTGCGCCGGGCTTTCTCCCCGCCCCGGCGGTAGTAATCCAACGACTGCCGCACGAATACCGGCGCAGCCGCGGCAGACGAGAGGGGAAATATGAAACCTCTGATTTTGGCCTTCCTCTTCATCGCGGCGACCGGCCTCGGCGCACGCGCGCAGCAGACGAGCATAACCGCGCCGCCGGAGAATCCCCCCGGCCTGCAAGTTCTCAAGTTCGGTTGGTCGAAGGAGCGGATCGGTTGGGAGCGCGATCCGTTCAGCGGCCCCGTCGAGAATTTCGACCAGATGCGCGTGCGCACGCGTAACGAAAAGCGCATCAACGACGCCAAGCGCGACGGCAACTCGGTCGATCTGGATCGGGTTACGCGCGAGGCGAGGGCGGACGCGGCGAACCTCGAAGAACTACGCCGCCCGCCGTTGCCGCCGCGCTACGGCTTCATGTACAAAGTTTCGCTCCGCAACACCGGCGCGAAAGCCGTCAAGTCGCTCGACTGGGATCACGTCTTCTTCGACACCGACACGAAGGTCGAGACCGGCAGGCATCAATTCACCGGCGACGAAAAGATCGCCCCCGGTAAACAAAAAGAGTTCAGCGTCTTCATCTCGTCGCCGCCTTCGAGCACGGTGAGCGTCCACAAGTTGCAGCAAGGCGAGCGCGAGCGCGTCGGCGAATCAATCGTCATCGTGCGCGTCGTGTACGCCGACGGCTCCGTGTGGCAACGTCCGTAACGCGTTCGCCCCGCGCCCGGCATCTCCGGCGCGGGAACAAATGCCCGCCCCGCGCGTCTAACCTCTACGTCGGATGATTTCGGAAGCGGCCTGACGGCCTGACGGCCACGGTCGCTCGTTTCAGACGCGAGGGGTGTGGCGATGCGCTTTTTGTGCAAGACGAAGATCGAGAAGGCGTGGCTCGCGGCGTGCGTGTGTATCTTCATCGCGCACCGGCTGATGGACGCCTCTTCGCCCGATTATTATACCGCCGCCAGCCCGCTCAGGCTGTGGCTCGAACTGTTGATGATCGTGCTCTCCTTCCCGCTCGGCGGTCTCACGTTGTTCGCGCTTCATAGCATCGCATTCATGTGCGACGATTGCCGGAGTTTAGAGTTCCTGTTCGATTGGTCGACGCTCATCTTCGCCGGCTACATTCAATGGTTCTGGGTGCTGCCCGAATTTTTGCGCGATAGAGAACTGACCCTCCTCGATCTCAAACGATTGCCGGACGCGCTTTCGCCGCACGCCTCTCCCGCCGTCAAAGAAGCGACGCCCGGCTCACCGGCGGCGGCGACGCCCGGCTCGCGCGCGGCGTCGAAGCGCGCCACTATCGATGCCGCGCCGACGCGCGTTTTCGACGATGCGCCGCGTCACGCTTTTGACGCCGCCGCGTTCGCGCCCCGGCTGGCCGAGTTTGACGAAACGGGTCGCACCGCCCTCGGCAGAGTTTTTCAAGCCGAGCCTTTGCCGCCGCCGTCTCAGGTCGAAACGATTTTTCCGCGGGTGAGTTGAGGCGTGTGAAAACCCCGCGGCCTGCGGGCTTGCGCCGGGGCGAGAACGCACGCGGCGGTTGTGCCCCGCTTGACCTTGCTCGCCGCGAATGCTAGGTTGTTTGTCCGCGCTGCGCATAATCTGACAGACTGGGAGATGAACAGCAGCACGCGGCGCGAAGTCGCGGGTTAAGTCCCGCGCCTTGATCTTTGTCACTCTAATTAATTTGTATCGCTATTCAACCAGGGCGCACGACCCGGCTTCGGCAGGGGCGCGCGTCCGGGTTGACCGTCGCAGGTGTGACCCGTGCTAGGGATAGCGCGGGCGACAAGGGAAGTCGGGTGCAAAGCCCGCACGGTTCCCGCCACTGTAGACCGGCGATTGTGTCGCACGCCACCGGAGTTTTAGGTCACTCGCCCCCGATTCGCGGGACGGGGAAGGCCGCGCGAGCGACGCGTCTGAGCCGGGAGTCAGGAAACCTTGCCTGCATCGAGAGACGGAGGCGACCGCTGACGCTCCGGGAAAGGGCGAGTGGCTTGGCTCAAAAGTACGTTGCGACGATCAAAGTCCGGCACGCGCCTGCTCAAGTGTTCTTACAGCTTGCGCCCGCCCAATTTGATCCGATGCCAATTTTGACGCGCCCTCGATCTTGCCACGGCAGGATCGAGGGCGCGTCTTTTTTTGCACGGGCGCGCGCGCGTGCCACTTTGTCCACCTCTCGATGTTTACCGCACGCGTCGTCCGCGCGTCCGCTCTCCGCCGTTCCGAAAAGAGCATGGGAGAGGAAATGACCAACTTACAATCTGATAAATCTTCACACACCGATAAACTTTTACCCGCCCGTAAATTTTTACTCGTCTTCGCGCTCGTCGCCTGTTGCGCGCCGGGTTTGTTCGCGCAGGAGGCTGCCGCCACCGCCGCCGCCGCGACAAACGCCGCGCTCGGCGGGCGCGTGACCGATGCGCTGGGGGCGGGC
>DASQNL010000259.1:0-14096 GCA_035644995.1 Pyrinomonadaceae bacterium
AAACGACGCGCCGCTCGCGCCGCTCGCGCCGCCGGACGCTCGTTCCGGAGTTGTCGTTTCGCAAACGACCGCCGGGATCGTCCCGTCTCCGGAAACATCCATTAAGGACGCGTCCATCGCAAGCCGACCAGCCGCCGTTGAAGGTCGCGGGCGCGAGCAGCCGCCCGACTCTCCTGATCCGAACCCGGCGAAGCGTTTGGAACAGTTGAACAAACTTCCGGCGAAGCCCCCAAACGCTCCGGCTCAAGCCAAGAAGAATGAAGCGAAGACGGGAAGGAACAGCCCGCCCGACGGCAAAGTTGCACGGACGGTGAAAGTCTTGTTGCGCGTTGAGCGCGGACGCATTCTCAATGCGGTGGTGCAGAACCCCCACGCGGGGATGGAGTCGTTCGAGGCGTTGGCGTTGAGGATAGCCCGGCAGCGTCAGTACCCCAGAGACTTCAGCGGACGCGACGTTCTCCAGTTCGACGTTAAACCGTAGGCTGGAACACGACCACACTTTCGCCGCGTGTCTTCCCGTTGCCATTATCCGCGGGGAGCACTTTAGGTGTCCAAGAGTGCGGCGGCATGCTGATCTGCGTCGCCAATTCTTTCACCTCCTCGAAACGCAGACGCTCCGCATGCATACGACTGTAAAGAATCTGCCAAGCCGTGCTCTCTTACCTTATGTTCGTTGATAAACTGATCGAATGAGGTCAACAGCGTTTTGGCGCGCCACCATAGCAGCTTCAGTTTGCCTCTCTCATCATACAAAGGCTTCACAATTCCCCGTTACTCACTCCTCCTCGTAACTGAGACTGTTGACCGGGTTCCTCTCCAAATTGTCCCGCTCGTAGTCGTACCTCATCACGGTCTTCGGGTCTTTATGCTTCGACATCATCTGCACCTCGCGGTACGTCCGCCCCTGATTAAGCGCGCGTGTGATCGCGGTTCTCCTTAAATCATGCGGCGTCACTCTGCCCTTGATGCCCGTGAAGTCTGCCCACTTCTTCACGATCTTGGCGATCATCTGCCTTGTCAGTCCCCGGTTGTGCCTGCCCGTCCGGTGGTTCTCCGTGGGCTGGAAGACATACTGATCTTCCGTGCGATTCTCCATCCACACTGACCTCCGCTTGTCGTCAAGTTTCAGGTAATGGTCAATCGCCTTCTTCACGTCCTGAGGCAGCGGCCACACCTCCTCGGCTCCACCTTTCACCTTTAGTGTTAGCGTCCAGCGGTCTCCCTTCCACTTAAAGGATGAAAGCCTAACACTACCAACCTCCGAGACCCGCAAGGAGAGGCGCAACATCAGCAGCATTAGAGCATAGTCTCTTGCTCCCTCCGGCCTTGAGCGTTCAGGCCCGACCAGCAGGTGGTTTACCTCCTTCGGCGTGAGAGCGCGTCCCTTCAGCGCGTTCGGAATTCGTGGGGGCGGAACGAGTTGCGGGTCGGCAGGGTTGTAGGTCAAATAACCCGGGCAGACCTTCAATAGGTAGGCATAGAAAGAGCGGATGATTGAGAGCTTAGTCGCGACTGTCTGGTTCGACTGCCCTGCGCCTAGTAAGGCATCCCTCCAAGCGAGTATGTCCCGCTCGGTAATCAAGAGCAGGTGGCGGCTCATGAAGCGGTTGAATTCAAGGATAATGCGCTGATATGCCTCACGCGTATTCTCAGAGGTCGAGCGGTTAAGGAAAGCCAGTAGATTATCCTTAAGCGGAACGAGTCGCCGATCACTAGGCTTGGCTATGGGGCTGACAAGTTCCGGCTCAATAGGTTCGCTACTCACAGGCTCTCTTGCCTCCACTGTCAGGAAAGGATGGTCTAGAATGCGCCCTCAGAAGACTTTAGGGCGGCTTCCCTTTCACCTACGCCTCTCTCAATCGGCTGAAACAGCATATCCCCTTTTACCAAAACTGTCATTATGGAAAATGCCGTGTGGAGGTTTCACAGGCTATTTGGGGCAGGGTTTTATATGGTTCATTTGTGAATCTTCATCCGAGCAGCAAAATTCTGAGGAAGATTTCGACTAAGTAGAAAGGTTCGAGAGGAGGCGTCAAGGCGAAGAGATAAAGCTTGTGAAATCCAAAATTTAAAGTTGCCGACACCCCTGCAATGTAGATTGCAGGGGCTGTAATGGAAATTGCAGGGGTATTAATCTTCTCTCTCCCCTCCGATGTGATATTGACGGTTGGCGGCGGCAGATGGTGACTGCGGCGTGAGGAAGAGGCGAAAAATCGTTCCCTTCTTAGTCGGCGTGTTAAAGATTTCAGGCCGCTCGATAAAGCCTAATAGCTCTAGCTGCCCCACCACGTTGTAACACTGCCGTTCTTTGAGACCTGCGGCTGCGGCCAATTTAGGCATCGAAGTGAAGCATTCCGTTTGGCCTACCTCGTGTGTCATCTCGAATAACACACGGCACACACTCATCTGTCCTGAACGTAAGATGGGCAACCAGCGTCTGGAAAAATCCCCGAAGGAAATGGCGGCAACATTATCTGCCGCAGCGATAGGTCGAGCGGTAACGGGGGCGGACACCCCTGCAACGTCCTGTGCAGGGGTGTTATTGTGCGTAACCGTATTCGTTGATTGCGCCACCCCTGCAATCCGCCTTGCAGGGGTGCTGCGCGTTCGAGTCGATGGCTTAGTGAGAGCCTCTTCCTGAGCTTTGGCCTCTTCCAGAATCTCGCGGAGCGGATTTATCTCGACAACGCGCGGGGGTCGGTCGGGCAACCGGAACTTGTTTTTACCGGCAACCCTTCTCTCAGGTTTTATTTTCGGTTCAACCATCAGGCGCGCGACTCCTCAACCGCCAGTTTCAGCTTTCCCTTGTTCTTGCGAGCGCCGAGCCGTTTTAGTATCTCGTCCGTTAGTTCAGCATAGAGCAATGCGCCGCGCGAGGCCGGAGCGTAAAGCTGCACGGGTTGATGAAAGGCCGGCGACTCCTCTAGCTTGACGTTACGATGAATAATCGTCTCGAACACTTTCGGGCCGTATCGTTCTTTGAGGCTACGGAAAGATTCCGCGGAGACTGAGGTGCGGCCGTCGAACAGCGTGCAGACCATGCCGAGCATCTCAAGCTCCGGATTGGTGCTCCTCACTTCCTCGAACGTGCTCATCAGATCGTCCAGACCGTCTTGGGCGAGCGGCGAGGCAGCCACCGGCACGAGCATGTGTGTGGAGGCAAGAAGCGGGGTAGTCAATATTTGCCCCAGCGTCGGCGGCGTATCAATGACTGCAAAATCATACGTTGAAGAGAGCGGGACGAGTTTTGAGCGCAAACGGTTAATGGCGATGGCAGGCTCTTTTTCAAAGCGTGCGAAACGTAGTTTGGAAGGCACCAGATCGAGATGTTCCATCTCGGTCGTCACAATGGCCGCTTCCAGCGGGAGCTTATCGCGCTGTTCGGACTCAATCAAGATGTCGGCAATGGAGAGGTTGATCTGGTCGGGCGCGAGAAAATGTGACGTGACGTTCGCTTGAGGATCGCCGTCTATCAGCAGTGTCTCGTAGCCACGCATAGCGAGTTCTGTGGCTACACAGGCCGCTGTGGTGCTTTTGCCCACACCGCCTTTTTGATTAGCGATGGCAATCGTCTTCATCTCTTTATGCCGCCTTCCTCTCCATCACAAGTATTTCAAGCAGCTTGAGCAGTTTCAGCACCGGCGGCGAAGGCTTCAACTCATCGCGCTCGTAACGCGCGATGGTGTTGGCTGTGATACCGATCTCCTCGGCCAGTTTCGCCTGCGTGTACCCTAAGGCTTTCCGTAAGTTTTTTATCTCTGCGCCTATCATATTTAAGGATGCCTTTCAGATGAAAACGCCGCATCTTACTATACGAAGCGTATATACGTCAGGAATATTTTTGAGGTCAATACCCCTGCAACCTTCATCACACCCCCTGCAATCATTATTACAGGGGTATGCGATTTACGTCTGACTCCTCATCAATTTACGTGAATACCTGCTTTTCACCCCGCAAAACAGTTGTTCGACACCCCTGCAATGCAGATTGCAGGGGCTGCAATAGACGTTGCAGGGGTGTCCCTACCCCTGCAATGCAGATTGCAGGGGGTGCAACGATTCTTACAGGGGCTGCAATATTCATTGCACCCGCTGCACTAACGATTACAGGGGCTGCAATGAATATTGCAGGGGAATTTACAGGTCAGAGCGGATCGTGTAGGAATGAGGGCGAGATAAATGGACGCAAGTTGAGCGTCGCAAAATAAGTCTTGGCCTGAAGCTTCAGAGTTTCGCAGACCGTAAAGCTTCAGGCCAAGTTCACAACTCGCTTCGATGGCGAGCCGGTATTTGTGTATCTTCAAGTCGCATTGTACCCGTTTTAGGCCATCGTCTTCAAGTTTATCAAGAAAGGTTTTCGACATGGCCGTCGCGCCGCTTCCAGCACCACGCTTCATTCGCAAGACGCAACTCGGAGCGAACGAGTACCGCAAGAATTTCCATCAGATCGACTCTGAGATCATCACGGCACTTACTTCGACGGAAGCAGACCGGGTGACGCCGCTCATGAGCAAGATATACCTGTGCTTGGTCAACGCGCCCGTCAAATATTGGGAGCGCGAGGGGGTGCTGCGCATCGAGGCGGAAATCAGGGAGGAGAAGTTGGTGAAAGCATGGGCGGTGCTCTGCGATCTGACGGGTGTGGCCTCGGCGACAGCCAGAAAAGCCATACAGTGGATGCACCGGCAGGGAATTATCGGCTATTTTTCGGGAAAGAACGGCGTCGGACTGAGAATCTTTCTCAACCGGGCGGCTTCATCCATCGGTGCGAGACAGCCTCAAGGCAGTAAAAAAATTTTGACTTTTCCCCCTGCTTCGTTTGATGAGAATCATGCTTCATCGTGTGAACCAGCCTTTAATGACAGCTTCGCTGATCCAGAAGTTTTAGACTCAGATATTAATTCCCGCGCGCCGAAAACCGGCGCGAATAAAGTTCAAGCAGCTAAACTATCTCCCGAACCGACCCCGCACATTTCAGCTAACAAACTTTCCGGCACCGAGGCGGGCGCCATAAACACGCAGCCGGTGGGTGTATTTCCGTTGGATGAGATCGTCATGCGGTTGAAGGCCGAGTTGGAACCGGCGATGCGGACTGCCACCCGGAACGCGGCCGCGCTCGAACACGAACGCACGCGTGAATGGCTGGAAAGCCGCGGGTTGCCGAAGGCCGCGCGAGTGGCTCAGCACGAAGCCTACAATGTTCTCAGGAAGTACGGCGTGATCAGTGAATCTACCCGAACCTCGCGCGCGCCCGCCGACATCGGACGCAGCGATTACATCTCGCCCGCACCGCGTCCGCTCACCAACGACGAGATCGCCGAGATGGCAGGGGCTTGCCTCGCGATGCTCGAAACCAAGGGGCGTTCTATTGAACTTACCCTCTCGGAGATGAGCACAGAGGCCGGAGGCTTTCTGCTGCCGGATGATGCCTGTCTGGTGCGCGACAAGGCGAACGCATTGCTTTCTGCCAGCAATAGCAGCGTAGAGTCATGAAAGGAGGATGCGCCGATGTCGATCAGTGCAAATGCCCGTAGATTAATCGTCGTCGACGATGCTGAAGAATCCGATTCTTTACCGGCGCGAATCTCAACTAACGCGGAGCCGGCCGTCTGCTCCTTCTGCTTCGGTACCGGAATGGAGGTTGTGCCGGGCAAGGGAGCGCGACGTTGCCGCCATCATACGCAGGACGCTCGAACGAGGTTGGCGGAGGCTGCGCGCATCCCTCGACGCTACGCGGAGTGCTCGCTCGCCGGTTATCAACCCGCGCACAACCAAGGCTCGCAACTTCAAGCAGTCAATCAAGCGTTCCGTCTCGCACGAGAATATCCATCGGTTGATCGCGGCCTTCTTTTCATGGGAACGTGCGGCGTCGGTAAGACGCATCTATCCGTCGCCATCCTGCGCGAGTTGATGGAGAAGAAAGGCGTGCCTTGTTTGTTCTACGAATTCGGGTCGCTCTTGAAAGAGATTCAGAATTCTTACGATCCGGTCTCGCAAACTTCGGAGTTGAGAGTGCTCAAACCCGTTATCGAGACGGAAGTTTTGGTGTTGGACGAACTAGGCGCGGCAAAGCCGACAGAGTGGGTGCACGATACGATGATGCACATCATCAACACACGCTACAACGACCGGAAGTTGACCATCTTCACGACCAACTATTTGGACGTGCGGCGCACCGAGCGCGATGAAACATTGGAAGACCGGATCGGCGTGCGCTTGCGCTCGCGCCTTTTCGAGATGTGTCGGACGGTTCGGCTCGAAGGTGAAGATTATCGACGACGATTTGATTCTTGATGGAACCGCCCGGATATAACTTAACCTAAACGTGAGTGCGCCTCTCGCCAAACCAATTATCCGGGTCAGTTGATCATTGAAAGATTTACACAAGTTCCCGAAGGCAGCCAAAGACAAGTTGAGTTTTGCGCTCTGCGAGGCGCAGGCGGGTTTGTCGCAGGATGGGAAATTGATACCGCATTTCGGGCGCAAATTTTTCGGCTCAGGCCGCCTGCCTTTATGCGTAGATGAGGGAATACGACCGGCACAGTATAGCCCGCCCGAGTCCGGTCAAAATGGCTTGCACAATTTTTTCTAGATGTCCGTATAGTTAAATGGATCAAGTGTTTTGAGTTGACACAATAAAAAATCAGTGTATTATCGGTGTCGCAAAGAGGAGCGTTTTACCAGCTTTTCTAGGGCAGCAAAAATCAAATGGCCGTGCCCTCTGTTTGTCTCACCGAAAGTTAAATATTTAGATTAATCTTGATCGCTACGTAATGGATCACGTAATGCTCAGGCAGCTTAGAGCATTGGAAAGTTAATTCCCGAACACGTTGCTTAGAGTTATGTGTTGTCAGAGGGAAGAGTCCACCGATGCCAATAATGGTCTGACAAACAGTTTAGCCCTGATGTTACCTGCAAGTAACATCAGGGCCTGCTAGACAATAACAACCGCTGCAATTGCAGAGGATGCATCGCCTTGACACGCGCATCTTAACGCAAAAGCAGCGACCATTCAAGATTTTAGATTTTATGGAGATGTTTTGCGTAAGTGATGCGTTCTGCTCATTCCTAGCCCGCTGTGCTGCGCCTCCCTGCAGT
Organism: Pyrinomonadaceae bacterium; assembly: GCA_035644995.1. Classification (GTDB taxonomy): domain Bacteria; phylum Acidobacteriota; class Blastocatellia; order Pyrinomonadales; family Pyrinomonadaceae; genus JAIVJZ01. The sequence continues at coordinate 7,099 of DASQNL010000259.1, forward strand.
CGTTGTCTATCAACACTCGTATCTTGAAACGCCATCTCCGAAAATTAATGCAGTCATACTTGTAAATCGCGCGTTTTACTGTGTCGCTTCGACAGCGTTCATGACCCGGAGAAGTGCTTCTTTATTTCAAGAATGCGGAGATAACTTTGATGAGCGGGGACAATCTCAACCCTATGCCGTGCTGGTATGTGATTCATACCAAGCCCATGCAAGAGGAGCGCGCCGCGAGCAACCTGTGTGCTTGGGGCATCGAGACTTTATCGCCAAGAATCAATGAACCCCGGTACAACCAGTATTCAGGCAAGGCCATCAGAATCATCAAGCCTCTGTTTCCGCGATACATTTTCGCGCGTTTTAATGCCCGAGACCTACTGCACAAGGTTTCTTTTACCAGGGGAATACTAGGAGTAGTTTCTTTCGGCGACGGCCCTTGCCAGGTTGACGACGACATCATCGAACTCCTCAAGGCGCGCCTCGGAGAAAACGGTTTAATCCAGTTGGGCGAATATCTCTCGCCGGGCGACAGGGTGATCATCCGCGACGGCCCGCTAAAAAACTTCGTCGGTATCTTTGAGGGAAGAGTGAAGGAAAACGACCGCATCTCGATCATGCTGACCGCGGTGAGATATCAGAATCATATCGTCATAGATAGAGATTTAGTCAGAAAAGCAAGCTAATCGTGGAAGGTACCTGTGGAGGCGTAACCATCGTCTTCAATATTCCGCGATACGTAGATCGTTGATTTGCAACGCCGAACCGCCGGTTCGGTTGAAGGCCGACACAAAATTTTGTGCGCCGTTTCCAACAGAGCGATACTGTAATAATCCATATTAAGCTCCTTGCTCTAATAACAGTCGCTCGTCAGCCCTCGGTATAAAGTTTTTGGAAAATGAGTTGTTGGCTCATAATGCGGTAGCTCTACCTTCATGTCATCGCAAGATTCGATAGTCCTTGAAACAGGTGAAAAGCGACGTGTTGGAGCCGGGACTTCACAGGCAAGCATCGACCGAGGAGCCTCTCAACCGCGCGACTAAAGATTTTCCGCTCGCGGTCGTAACAGCAGAGAGACGTTTCGTGCCGATCCTTTTGGCCTCCGAATTGCCTTAGATAATTCCGGCACATGGACGCGGGATGTAGAATATGCACCCGCTCCGAAGAGACACGCCGGGGCAAGTCCACGGCAGACCGGCATTGAAGTTGAGTGTTGACGCTGCCCTCGAAAATTCGGGGCAGTTGAGAAGGGAGAGCATTGATGAGTAAATTTTTCTTCGGCCTGCTGGCGACAGCGGCGGCAATACTTTCGGCGCCCGGACAAGGCGCACTGGCGTTACAGAACTCCTGGGAGAAGTTCGGCGACCCCATCTCGCAAATGGAGCGCGACTGGGTCGCGGCTCACACCAATCAAGACGCACAGTTGTTCGAGCGCACGCTCTCGGCCGATTACACCTTAACCGCCGCTTGGGGACAGGTGGAAGGGCTTGATGGCTTCCTGAAACTCATTAAATCGGGCGATTATGCCGTTAAGTCGATGACCCGCAGCAAACTCAACACGAACATTCATCCTCGTCGTGCGACCGTGTCCGGGCGTCTGTCACTCGAAGCCACGCATCAGGGCACGGACATCAGCGGGCAATACAGCTACACAAACGTCTATCTCAAGAAGGGCGGACGCTGGCAACTGGCTTCGACTCAACTGACGCGCGCGAATTAGCTGCGTCCGACCCATCTCCTCATCTTGAAGCGCAAACGCTCGCCTGTGACTGCCCTCTGAACGTTCGGAACGTTCAGAGGGCAGCTTCTTCGTACCTTTGCACGGCGTTTGGCCTCCTGCCTCCGACCTCTCTGTCTACTTCCGAATTTAAGAACCGTTAGGCCGACGCTAGACCCGCGCCGCAAGAGCAGGGCTCACGCACATTCCCGATTCCGGGATTCACTGCACCAAAAATAGAACGCTTTTCTTCGTCTGTTCAAACTTTCTCGCCGGTCGAGAGGAAGAGACGGCGGCCGTTTAGTGCGACTGAGAGCGCACCACGCGGACGGCACGTTGGAATCGTAGATGTCTCAAGCAAAAGCCGGGCAGGCAGCCCACGGTCAGACGAGTTCGGTGCGATGGGCCGGAGCGGGGATGTTTCTCCTCCTCGTTCTGATCATAGGGCTTAGTCTGTTTCAACTGGGCGCGCCCGCGCCCGTGCCCGCCGACGCGCCCCCGACGGAGTTTGCTTCCGCCCGCGCTCTGCGTCACTTAGAGGCCGTCACGAAAAGCCCGCATCCCATCGGCTCCGCTCGGCATGCGGAGGTGCGCGACTACATCGTGCGAGAATTGAGAACGCTCGGTCTCGAAGCCGAGGCGCTGTCAGCCTTCGGTTTCAACCAGCGTTGGGGACTGCCTTACCGCGCCGCCACGGTCGAGAACGTGTTGGGGACGCTCAAAGGAACCGGCGGGGGAAAGACGATCCTGTTGGTCTGTCATTACGACTCCGCGCCCGCGAGCCACGGCGCTAACGATGACGGCGTGGCCGTCGCGTCGATGCTCGAAACCGCGCGCGCATTGAAGGCGGGCGCGCCCCTGCGCAACGATCTGCTGTTCCTCTTTACGGACGGAGAGGAGGCCGGGCTGCTCGGCGCGGAAGCCTTCGTCAACGCCGGCGAACGCCTGAAGGACGTGGCGCTCGTGCTCAACTTCGAGGCGCGCGGGAGCGGCGGCCCCTCGATGCTGTTTGAAACGAGCGACGGCAACGAATGGCTCGTGCGTCAATTCGCCGCGGCCGCCCCGCACCCGGTGGCAAACTCGCTCTCCTATGAAGTCTACCGGAGGATGCCGAACGACACCGACCTGACGGTCTTCAAAGGAGTCGGCTTGCCGGGGCTGAATTTTGCCTACTTCGACGGGTTTAACAGCTATCACACTCCGCTCGACACTTTCGCGCACGTCGACGAGGGCAGCCTTCAACATCAAGGCTCTTACGCGCTCTCGCTCTCGCGGCATTTCGGCGACCTCTCCTTCCCACCCGCGATGAGCGGCAATGCCGTCTACTTTAACGTCTTCGGGTCGTGGCTCATCACCTACAGCGAAGGATGGGTGATGCCGCTGGTCTTATTAGTTCTCGTGCTGTTCATCGCCGTGGTCGTTCTGGGTTTCAGGCGCGGACACCTGACGGCGAAGGGCACGGGACTCGGAGCGTTGGTTTTCCTGCTGGCTCTCGTCATCGTTCCGCTGCTGCTGTACGGCGTCTGGATGCTGCTGCGCGGCGTGCGCGGGTGGGGCGGGTTGTTGGAACAGGGCGAAACCTACCGCGACGATTACTACTTGCTGGGACTCGTCACCTTGGCCGTCGCCCTGTCGGTGAGCGTCTACGCGCTCTTTGTGAGGAAGACGGGAATCTATAACTTCGCGGTCGGAGCGTTGCTGTGGTGGTTGCTGTTGACGGTGGCCTTGAGCCTGCTCGCGCCGGGGGGTAGTTATCTACTGACGTGGCCGCTTTTCTTTACCTTGGCGGGGCTTGGCCTCGTGTTCCTCCGGCGCGGTGGGGAGTCAACGCCCGCGTTGACCGATTACCTGTGGTTGTGCCTGTTCGCCGTCCCCGGCCTGCTCCTCTTCGTGCCGATCATCTATATCGTGAGCACGGCGTTGACGTTGAACTCGGTGGTGATAACGGTCGCGCTCGTCGTGTGGTTGGGCGGGCTGTTAACGCCTCACATCGGCGCGATGCTCGGCGGGCGTCGTTGGGTTGCGCCGCTGGGGCTGCTGGCCGTCGCGGCGGGGTTGCTGTTGACGGCCGGCCTGACCGACCGCGCCGACCCCGGACACCCGCGACCGGAGACGCTTTTCTATAGCCTCGACGCCGACACGAATAAGGGAAGCTGGGTCAGCGGCGACGAGCAACCGGGCGAATGGGGCGCGCAACTGCTCGGCGCAAGCCCGCAGAGGCAGACGCTCCCGGCGGTCTTTCCGCTCAGCCCGCTGCAATTCTGGCAAGGCGACGCGCCGGCCGTCGCCCTCGATGCCCCGCAGGCGCGAGTGCTGGAAGATGTCGTCACGGAGAAGAAGGTGCGGCGGCTCAAGCTGCGGCTGGAGTCTCCGAGGAGCGCGCCGGTGTTGGCCTTCTACGTCAACGGTCGCGCGCCCGCGCTCGGAGCTGCGCTCGAAGAGAACCGGATCAATCCCGGCACGAGCAACCATTGGGGCGTCCGTTATTACAACATGCCGCGCGAAGGACTCACCCTCACGCTTGAGTTGCCTCCGGATTCGCCCCTTGCGCTGCGCGTCGTGGATCAAACCTACGGGATCGCGCAGCCGCCAGGCGCGTCGCCCGCCGCGCGGCCGCCGCACGTGATGCACTCGGCGACGCCATACGCGGATGCGACTTTCGTGAGCAAGACCTTCAACTTCTAAGACCGGCCGACGCACGGCCGCCCCACAGACCCAGACCTGCTTCCGCCATCAAGCATAAGCCGATGAGTGACCGAACTGAGAGCGGCGCGAGGGACGAGTTTTCCTCGCTGGTCGAGTTGTTGCGCCTGCGCGCGGCCGAAGGACGGGGGCGCGCCTCCTACATCTTCCTCGCCGACGGCGGGGCGGAAGAGGCGCGTCTCACTCACGCGGAATTGGACTTGAAGGCGCGCGCCGTGGGAGCGTGGTTGCAGGCGCGAGAGGCGCGCGGCGAGCGCGCGTTGTTGCTCTACCCGGCGGGGCTGGAATTCGTCGCCGCTTTCTTCGGGTGCCTGTATGCCGGGACGGTGGCCGTCCCCGTCTACCCGCCGCGCCGCAACCGTTCGCTGTTGCGCCTTCAATCGATCATCGCCGACGCGCAGGCCACGTTCGCGCTGACGACCGCGGCGATCTTGGAGAAACTCGCGCCCGTGCTCGCGGCCACCCCGGAATTGGCCGCCGTGCGCTGGCTGACGACGGACGACCTGCCCGACGCGCTCGCCGATGAGTGGCGCGCGCCCGCCGAAATAGACGAGCGCACGCTGGCCTTCCTCCAGTACACCTCCGGCTCGACGGCCGCCCCGAAGGGCGTCATGGTGACGCACGGCAACCTGCTGTCCAACGAGCGCATGATCCGGCGCGCCTGTGAACACACGGAGGACTCAACCTTCGTCGGCTGGCTGCCCCTCTATCACGACATGGGGCTGATCGGAAACGTGCTGCACCCGCTCTACCTCAACTCCGCGTGTGTCTTGATGTCGCCCGTCACCTTCTTGCAGAAGCCGCTGAACTGGCTCGAAGCCATCACGCGCTACCGCGCGGCGACGAGCGGCGGGCCGAACTTCGCCTACGATCTCTGCGTCCGCAGGATCACGCCGGAGCAGCGCGAGGGGCTTGACCTGAGCAGTTGGACGACCGCCTTCAACGGGGCGGAGCCGGTTCGCCACGCGACGCTCGAAAGGTTCGCGCGCACCTTCGAGCCGCACGGCTTCCGCCGCCAAGCCCTCTATCCCTGCTACGGGTTGGCCGAGGCGACGCTATTCGTCTCCGGCGGCACGAGGGCGTCGGAACCGGCCACGCTGCGGGTCAAGACCGCCGCGCTCGAACGCCATCGCGTCGAGCCTTGCGACGACGTGGAGGCGGACGAGACCTCGCGCATCCTCGTCAGTTCCGGCCACGCGGCCGAAGGCCAGCGCATCGTCGTGGTCGAGCCGGAAACGTGCGTGCCGTGTGTTGAGGGGCGCGTCGGGGAAATTTGGGTCTCGGGGGCGAGCGTGGCGCAAGGCTATTGGAACCGGCCGGAGGAGACCGAGCGTGCCTTCGGCGCGCGCCTCGACGGCGCGGACGGCGAGACGTTCCTGCGCACGGGCGACCTCGGCTTCCAACTCGGCGGCGAGTTGTTCGTCACCGGCCGTCTCAAGGATTTAATCATCGTGCGCGGCCGCAATCATTACCCGCAGGACATCGAGTTGACCGTGGAGCGCAGCCATTCGTCGTTGCGTCCGGGTTGCGGCGCGGCCTTCTCCGTGGAGGCGGGCGGCGAGGAACGTCTCGTCGTCGTGCAGGAGGTAGACCGCCAGCGGCCATCGCCGCCGGATGAGATTTTCGCGCGCGTCCGGCAGGCCGTGGCCGAGGAGCACGAGCTACAGCCCTACGCCGTCTGTCTCATCAAAACCGGCTCTATCCCGAAAACTTCGAGCGGCAAGATTCAGCGTCAAAGTTGCCGCGCCGCCTTCCTCGACGGCGCGCTCGACGCGCTGGCGATCTGGCGGGCGGGAAGCGACGGCGAGGCTGCGCCGCCGGAAGTCGCGTTCGGAGAGCAATCGTCGGACGCGGAGGTCGGCGTCGAGGCGCGGCTGGCGTCTCTCGTCGCGCGGGTGCTGAAAGTCGAGCGCGCGAGTATCGACCTTGAACGCCCGCTCTCGCACTTCGGCCTCGACTCGCTGCAAGCCATCGAACTGGCGCACGAGGTCGAAACCGGGTTGGGAGTGTCGCTGCCGATGGCCTCCTTCCTCGGAGACCAGAGCATCGCGCAACTCGCGGCGACTCTCGCCCTCGCGGGCGAAAGCGTCCCGACGCGGCCGACGCGCGCCGTCGTCGCGGAGTCTGAAAGCGTCCCCGGCCAGCCGCTCTCCTACGGGCAGAGCGGGCTGTGGTTTCTTCATCAGATGTCGCCGGAGAGCGCCGCCTACAACATCGGCGGGCCGCTCGGCATTCGTCACCCGGTCGAAGTCGGCGCGCTCCGTCGCGCCCTCGAACTCCTCGCGCAACGCCACGACGCGCTCCGCACCGTCTTTATCTCGACGCCCGAAGGCGCGCGCCAGATCGTCCGCGAAGAGTCGGTCTCGGATTTCCGTCAGGAGGACGCCTCCGGCTGGGACGCGGATCAACTCTCCGGCCGCCTCGTCGAAGAACATCATCAGCCTTTCGATCTGGAAAACGGGCCGCTGCTGCGGGTCAGGCTGTTCACGCGCGCCGCCGCCGATCACGTCTTGCAGTTGACGGCTCACCACATCATCGCCGATCTCTGGTCGCTCGGAGTGTTGCTGTCGGAGTTGGGTCAACTCTA
>DASQNL010000260.1:0-1769 GCA_035644995.1 Pyrinomonadaceae bacterium
ACGGTCGCCGCGCCGGGCACGAGTTTCATCGCGCCGACGGGCGGTCGCCTCCTCTTCATCGATCCGAACCGCAAGGACGAGATGTACCACCAGTACAACCTGACGGCGCAGTACGAGTTCGCGCCGAACTGGTTGGCCGAAGTCGGTTACGTCGGCTCGGCGGGCAGGAATCTGCTCGTGCTCAGTAACATCGGCACGGCGAATGATCCGGGCGGCCCCGGTTCGCGCGAAGTCGCGGGCATCAACGAAGTGGTCGCCACGCGCTACAACGGCAGTTCGAGCTACAACGCGCTGCAAACCAAGTTGGAGAAACGCTTCAATCGCGGCCTCTCGATCCTGTCGTCCTACACCTGGGCGCACGCCATCGACGATTCGCCCGGCGGCATCTGCTCGAACGGCGCGAGCGCGCGCGACTGCGGCCCCGACAACCCCTTGCGCCCCGAACTCGAACGCGGCAACTCCGACACCGACATCCGCCACCGCTTCACCTTCGCCAACGTCTACGACCTGCCTCTCGGTCGCGGTCGCGCCTTCGGCACGGACATCCCGCGCGCGCTCGACTTCTTCATCGGCGGCTTCCAACTCAACAACATCATCACGCTCCAGAGCGGCCCCGTCTATAACGTCACGGCCAACGGCGGGCGCGTTGACATCATCGGCGACCCGACGCCGACGGCGGCAGATCGCGCCGCCGGACGCCAGTTGAACCGCGGGGCCTTCCGCTCGCCGGTCACGCCCGTGTTCGCAAACGATCCGGCGGGGCCGAAGTTCGGCTCGCTCGGTCGCAACGTGTTTCGCGGTAACCGTCAGTTCTACTGGGATGCTTCGCTGTTCAAGAATTTCCCCATCCACTGGATCAGCGAAGACTTCAACGTGCAGTTCCGCTTCTCGGCCTACAACGTGCTGAACCGCGTCAACCGTTCGTTCCCGAACGGCGACATCAACAACGCGGGCGACTTCGGCAGGGACACGAGCGAGCAGCGTCGCCGCCAGATGGAGTTCGCCATCAAGCTGCTCTTCTAAACGGGCAACGCAAGGCGGCACAGGCGTTACAATCGAGTGGCGAGCAAGCACCATCGTTCGCCACTCGATTACTTTCCAGGCCATGCGCCGTTCAGTAATATGCCGTACTCATCGCAGAGGCGCGGAGGATTCGCAGAGTTAACGCGGAGAACTGAATGCTTTCTTCTGCGTCTCTCTGCGGCTCGGCTCTGCGCCTCTGCGGTGAAGTTGTTGTTCACATCTTCGATTTAATGCTTTACACGCGCACCGACAACAGTTTCCCCGCCCGCTCGTCTCACGCGAAGAGGCGACGCGCCTGCTTGCTCACGCTCGCCGTTCTCCTTCTCGCGCCCGCGCCCACTTCCGCGCAGCAACCGCGCAGGAGAGGCGCGACTGCTACGCCGACCGCACAGCCGTCAACTGCCTCCGCTCAAACGCGCAACGCCGACGACGCGCCGTTGCGCGAAGCCGCCGCGCTGTTGCAGTCGGGCAAACTCGCGGAGGCCGAGGCGGCGGCGCGCAAGGCCGTCGCCAACGCGCCGCGCAACCCCGACGCGCGCTCTCTGCTCGGCGTCATACTCGACCAGACGGGGCGCACGGCTGAGGCCGAACGCGAATACCGCGAGGCGCTCGCGCTCGCACCGCAACATGCCGCGACGCTCGCCAATCTAGGCGTCTTGCTCTCGCGCACAAATCGCGTGGAGCAGGCCATAGAGAGTTTCGAGGCCGCGCTCCGCTCCGCGCCCGACAACGCTTTCGCCGTCTTC
>DASQNL010000261.1:0-2451 GCA_035644995.1 Pyrinomonadaceae bacterium
ATCGCGGGCAGGGCGAGATCACCGAGACGGACGGCTCGGTCGTGTGGGGCATGCCGTATCTGGTGGCGGGCATCTACGCCGTCGTCGGGCGCAACGTGCTGGCCGTGCAGTTCTTCAACGCCGTCTGCGGCGCGGCGGCGGCCATCGTCGTCTACCTCTGCGCCCAGCACATCTTTCAGAACGTGCGCGTGGCGCGCATCGCCGCGCTGCTCGTGGCCTTCTACCCGTCGCTCATCCTCTGGTCGTCGCAGGCGCTCAAGGACGCCCCCATCGTGCTGCTGCTGGCCGTCGCCATCATGGCGACGCTTAAGCTGGGCGAGCGGTTGAGCGTCAAGTACGGGGTGTTTCTGGCTATCGCGTTGCTCGGCCTGTTGAGTTTGCGCTTCTACATTTTCTACATGGTGGCGGCGGCGATCACGGGGGCGTTCGTCATCGGGATGAAACGCGTGACGGCGCAGAGTTTCGGCCGGCAGTTCGTGGTGATGGCCGCGCTCGGCTTGACGCTGACTTACGTGGGCGTGCTGCGCACGGCCAGCGCGCAACTCGGCGAATACGGCAACCTGGAAACCATGCAGCGGAGCCGTCAGGACTTGGCCTCGTCGGCGCAGTCGGCCTTCGGGCAGGACGTAGACGTATCGACGACTTCGGGAGCGTTGAGCGTGATTCCGCTCGGCATGATGTACTTGTTGTTCGCGCCGTTTCCGTGGCAGATGGCGAATTTGCGTCAGAGCATCACCTTGCCGGAGATGATGTTGTGGTGGGGGAGCTTTCCGCTCTTGGTCTTGGGCGGGTGGTTCACGCTGAAGTATCGTTTGCGGCAAGCCTTGCCGATCATTCTGTTCACGACGATGTTGACTCTGGCGTATTCGATTTTTCAAGGGAACGTGGGGACGGCTTACCGGCAGCGGTCGCAGTTGTTGATCTTCTATTTCATCTTCGTCGCCGTCGGCTTCGTGCTCTTGCGCGAACGCAAGGAGGAGCGCGAGCGTCAGGCCTGGGAGGCGCGACGGGCGGCGCAGCAGTTGGCCGAAGGCAACCGGCGTTATAAGAAATGGAAGCACACCAAGGAGAAAGAACTGGAAGAGATCGCCAATAGCCTGTCGGAAAAGATCGGCTTCTGAGTTTCGCGCCGGGACGCTCCGGCCGCCGCCGGGCGCGAGGCGCGGTTTGATATTCGACGCACGAGGATTTTTACCGCGAGGCTTTAATCCTGCACAACGACCCCGACGCGCGTGTGCGCGCGCGCCTCGCACCGGACGCCCTTCCGGCACACCGTGAGGCATGGCTCCCGGCAAATTTGAACACAGAGTCTTGTCGTCCCTTTAGTTTGGTTAAACCATGAACGGCCTTCTTGCCACTTTATCGTTCCTCTATTTCGTCAGCATACCCTTTCTGATACCCACGCATGGCGGGACGGCCGTGCTCCTGTGCGCCTTCTGCGCGGTGATCGTCTGCTTCCTGATCAAGCAGACCGATCTCGATAAGGAATTTTTGCTCCAAGTGTTCATCAGCGCGCTGCTGGTCAGGGTGTTGCTCGGCACCGCGATTTACTACCTGCGCCTGCAAAACTTTTTCGGCGGCGACGCCCTCACCTACGATCAGCACGGATACGCCCTCCTGACCGTGTGGCAAGGCGAGATGGATTACCAGCAATTTACGCGCGGCAACATTCAGGACTTCCTCGGCATGCCGTATCTGGTGGCGGGCATCTACGCCATCGTCGGGCGCAACTCGCTGGCCGTCCAACTCTTCAACGCCGTGTTGGGCGCGGCCACCGCGCCGGTCGTCTACATCTGCGCCCAGCGCATCTTTCAGAACGTGCGGGTGGCGCGCGTGGCCGCGCTGCTCGTGGCCTTCTACCCGTCGCTCATTCTCTGGTCGTCGCAGGCGCTCAAGGACGCCCCCATCGTGTTCCTGCTCACGCTGACGACGCTCACGACGCTCAAGCTCGGCGAGCGGTTCAGCATGAAATACGTGCTCGTGCTGCTGTTCTCTCTCTTCGGCCTATTGAGCATGCGGTTTTACGTCTTCTACATCATGATCGTGTCGGTGGGCGCGGGCTTCGTCATCGGCATGCGACAATTGACGGTGCAGAGTTTCATCCGGCAACTGATGATGGTCGTCTGCGTCGGGCTGGCGTTCACTTACCTGGGCGTGCTGCGCAAGGCCAGCGTGCAGCTCGAAGATTACGGCAACCTGGAACGGGTGCAGCGGAGCCGTCAGGATTTGGCCTCGTCGGCGCAGTCCGGGTTTGCTCAAGACGTAGACGTATCTACGACTTCGGGAGCGTTGAGCGTGATTCCGCTCGGCATGATGTACTTGTTGTTCGCGCCGTTTCCGTGGCAGATGGCGAATTTGCGCCAGAGCATCACCTTGCCGGAGATGATGTTGTAGTGGGGGAGCTTTCCGCTCTTGGTCTTGGGCGGGTGGTTCACGCTGAAGTATCGTTTG
>DASQNL010000262.1:0-5617 GCA_035644995.1 Pyrinomonadaceae bacterium
TCGTCGCCGGGTTGGATACGAGCCGCCTCGCGCGCGTCTTTCTGAAAGGCGCCGACCCGGAAGTCGATTCCTACAGCGGCTTCTTCGACAACGAGCACGGGCGCGCGACCGGACTCGGCGATTATTTGAAGGAGCGCGGCGTGACGGATGTGACCATCGTCGGACTCGCCACCGACTACTGCGTGAAGTACACCGCGCTCGACGCCCGCAGGCTCGGCTTCAACACGACGGTCGTGGCCGACGCGTGCCGCGGCGTGGAGGTGCAGGAAGGCGACACGGCGCGCGCCGTCGAGGAGATGGCCGCCGCCGGGGTACACATCACGGAGAGCCGTCAGTTGCTCGACGCGCCGGAGCAGCAGGCGTCGGACATTCAACGGCGCGCGTGAACGATTCAAGTCATCAACCAGACCGGCCACACAGGAGGAACTGACATGCGACGCACCTACATGCTTCTCTCGACGCTCGCCGTGATCGCGCTCTCCGGCGGATGCACGGCGGAAAGAGCCACCTCGCCCGCCAGCGGCAACAACGCGAACGCCGCCAACACGGCGGGCGTCGGCAACAACAGCACGGGCAGCAGGGAAGGGATCGGGCCGAGGGATACGGGCATCGGCGGCACGAGCGACGGCAACACCCGCTCGACCGTCAACGGCAATTCCAACGTCGAACCGACGGGCGTCAACAAGAACGTCGGGCAGGGCGCGAACGGCAATAAACCCTGAACGCACTTGAGCGCGGCCGGGGCAAAATTCGGACGCCAATGGAGGAAGCCCCGCAGGCAACTCATAAAGTTGCCTGCGGGGCTTCGCATTCTAACGGGTTGACTCTGAGAGAGAGAGAGCTTAGTGCTGAACGCCTTCGATGAAGGCTTTGAGCAGGCGCGAGCGCGACGGGTGACGCAACTTGCGCAGAGCCTTCGCCTCGATCTGCCGGATGCGTTCGCGCGTGACGCTGAAATCTTTGCCCACCTCTTCGAGCGTGTGCTCCTCGCCGACGGGGCCGAGGCCGTAGCGCATCTTGATCACTTTCTCTTCGCGCGGCGAGAGCGTCGCCAGCACTTCATCGGTGATCTCTCTGAGGTTGGCCGCGACGACCGAGTCGGCCGGGTTGACGCGTCCCTTGTCCTCGATGAAGTCGCCGAGGTGCGAATCTTCCTCTTCGCCGATGGGCGTCTCCAGAGAGATCGGCTGCTGCGCCAGTTTGAAGACGCTGCGCACCTTCGAGACGGGCATGTCAACCTTCTGCGCGATCTCTTCGCTCGTCGGCTCGCGCCCCAGTTCCTGCACGAGCGCGCGCGAGGTGCGCACGAGTTTGTTGATCGTCTCGATCATGTGGACGGGGATGCGGATGGTGCGCGCCTGATCGGCGATGGCGCGCGTGATCGCCTGTCGAATCCACCACGTCGCATAAGTGGAAAACTTGTAGCCGCGCCGCCAGTCGAATTTCTCCACGCCGCGCATCAGGCCGATGTTGCCCTCTTGAATGAGGTCGAGAAACTGGAGGCCGCGGTTCGTGTACTTCTTCGCAATCGAGACGACGAGACGCAAATTCGCTTCCGTCAACTCGCTCTTAGCCTCGATAGTTTCGGCCACGCTGCGCGCGATTGATTGATGCGAGCGTTTGATCTCAAGGATGGAAACCTCGTGCTCGGCCTCGATCTCTTTGAGTCGCTTTTTGGCCGAAGAGATGTGCTTCTTGAAGTCTTTCTCCTGCTCCGGCTTGATGCGCTTCGCGTGCAACTTCTCCGTGTATTTCTCGATCTCGCGCTCGGCCGTGCGGATGTCTTTGTGAACGGCGGCGATGGCGTCGATCAGGCGTTGGCGCGTGGCGTCCTTGAGCGTGAGTTGCTTCATCTCCTGCGCGATCTCTAAACGCGCGCCCGCCACCTTGCGCCGCAGTCGCATGAGCTTCTTGCTGCGCTTGCCGCGCGTGACCTGCTGCTCGGCGCGGAGTTTCTCCCAATCTTTCAAGCCCTGCTGAAAGATCGTGTTGACACGCTCGATGCCTTCGAGCGTCCAACGCTGATACTCTTCGGTCTTGTCTTCCAGGTCGGCCACGTCGGCCTGATCGGCGAACGCCACCACGTCGCGGATGCTGAGCATCCCGGCGTCGATGTCCTCACCGATCTGCAAGAGTTCTTTGAGCGCGATGGGCGAGCGCGCCAGAGACTTATGCGTGCGGTTCTGGCCGCGTTCGATACGCTTGGCGATGGAGACTTCCTGCTCGCGCGTCAGGAGCGGGACGGTGCCCATCTGGCGCAAGTAGGTGCGCACGGGGTCGCTCGATTTGTCGTCCACTCCGGCCGAGAGGTCGAGTTCGTCTTCGGCGTCGAGCGGGTCGTCCGTCTCGTCGGCGGCAACGGCGGCCACCTCTTCGATCAAGAGTTCGTCCGAGTCGGCTTCGGTCAGGCTCGCGCCGCCGAGTTTCTGTAAAACGTCTTCGAGTTTGCTGGTGGAGATGGCGTCGTCGTGCTGCTCCTCGCCGACGCCGTCGAAAGAAAGGTATTTGTCGCCGCCACCGAAACCCACCGGGCGAAGGCCGTCGTCCGCTCTGTCCTTCTCAATCATACTTACGATTAACCTCTGCGCCTGCCGCCTTTAGCGCACGATGCGTGAAAAGTGCCGCCTCTACGATAAACTATTTAATAAAGCTGCGTTGCCCGTAGCATAAACTCCTTCGGCGCGCGAGGCAACCCCTTTGCTTCACACCCTTAATACGAGTTAGATGAGTTAAAAGATAAAAAAGTTTTATCGCGGGGGAAATTAACGGCTTTGTGTGAGGGAAGTAAGGCGTAAATCCAACGAAATACCGGCAAAACGACTGCGAAAGGGTCACCGGAGAACGACCTTCGGGAAAAACGACTTGGGAGAGATTCGCCCGGCCGCGCGTGAACGAAAAAAGCGTCGGGGACGAGGGCGCGTCCCGCGCGAGCGTGGCGGGGAGGCTTGAGCGGCGTCGGGGCGCGTGAATTCAGGAAAACTGGATGCGTTGCCAGACGGCAGTTTCGTCGGGGAAGGAGATGCCTTCTTCGCCGCGCAGCGAACTCGCGGAGACGATGATGGTTTCAACGTCGTGATAGATGTCGTCGCAGGGCGGGCAACAGCCGAGGTGCTCGCGCACCCCGTCTCGCGTCCGTTCGTCGAGCGCACCGGCGTGGTATTCGCTGAGCAGCGGTAAACTTTCTTCACAGTCCATCGAGGGTCTCTCCCGGGGGGTATTAAAATTCTGGCGCACCTAAGATGCTAATTTTGCGCGGCCTGTCGCCTGATGAGGTCTCTTAATTTTAAACGCGCCTTGTGCAACTGCGATTTACTCGTGCCCGTCGAGCAGCCGAGCATGCGCCCGATCTCCTCGTGCTCGTAGCCTTCCACGTCGTGGAGGACGAACACGCTACGATAGCCGGGCGGCAATTCCGAGATGGCTTTCTCCAGCGCGATGCGGTCGACGATAGGCATCTTGTCCTGATTCTCCGTGCCGCGCACGATCTGGACGGGCGTCTCGCCCTCCATCGTCAGCAACTCGGAGCGCGTGCTGCTCTTGCGAAAGTACATCAAGACATGGTTGACCGTCATGCGGTGCAGCCAGGTGGTAAAGGCCGAGTCGCCGCGAAATGAGCCGATCTTGTTGAAGAGGTGAATGAAAACTTCCTGCGTCAGGTCTTCGGCGGTGGAGGGGTTCGAGGTCATGCGCAGGCAGAGGGCGAAGACGCGCCGGAAGTGGCGATGATACAACTGCTCGAAGGCCTCGCGGTCGCCCTCCGCGCTGCGTTGCGCGAGGTCAAAATCCGTCACTTTCGGCGTCGTTTCGGTCGCCGCTTCATTGGTCTCGGTTGCGCTCATGTTTTGCCCCTTCATTGTCCGTCGATCTTCCGGTGTGTGCGCCGGAATGTCAACCGCGAGCCGCACAGATTAGTTTGAATGTGTGGTGAAAGTTTTGCGGCGCGCCGGGGCGCGGGGCGTATTTCGGTCGGCGGCGGGCGAATTTCGCGCCGCCCGGTTAAAGGTTATAATCTGCGGGCGCGGACGGGCGACGGCCGCCGCGCCCGTCGCATCTTATTTCCCTTAACTGCAAATGAAAGCGCAAATCTCGCAACGCTTGATCCGTACCCTCGTCGCGGCCGTGTGTCTCTGCGTCGCGTTGACGCTCGCGGGCGCAAGCGCGTTCGCGCGCGGCTGGACGAGCGTGAGGTCGGAGAATTTCGTCGTCCTCAGTAATGCGGGCGAGGGCGAGGCGCGCCACGCCGCCGCGCGGCTCGAAGAACTCCGCGCGATCTTTTCACGCTTGCAGGCCGGGGACGGCTTCGACGTGTCCATGCCCGTCACCGTGCTCCTGTTTCAAAACGGCGGCGACTACGAGTTCTTCAAGCCCACGTATCGCGGCGACCTGCGCCGCGACGTAGCCGGTTACTTCCAGTTCAGCCCCGACATCAACTACATCACGCTCTCTCGCAACGTCGGCAGCGGGCGCGACCCGCTCTCCGTGCTCTATCACGAGTACGTCCACGCACTCGTGAGGAACAACTACGCGGGCGCGCCCGTCTGGTTCAACGAAGGTCTGGCGCAGTATTACAGCGAGTTCGAGTTGTCGGCAGACCGGCGGCGCGTTCGCCTGGGGGGCGAACTCACGCACCGCCTCGACTCTCTGGCGCGCGGGCGGTTCCTGCCGCTCGAAACGCTGCTGTCGGCCGACTCCTCCTCCGCGCATTATCAACAGCACGACAAGCACGCCGTTTTCTACGCGCAGTCGTGGGCGTTCGTGCATTATCTGTTGAGCGACGCGGGCGGCGGGCGACAGGCGCAACTCCGTCGTTATCTCGAACTCACGTCGGCCGGTGCGCCGGTCGAAGAGGGTTTCCGCGAGGCGTTCAAAGTTGACTTCGGGCGGATGGAGAGCGCGCTCGCCGCCTACGTCCGCGCCGCGCGTTACCCGGAGCGCACGGAATCTTTCGACACGCCCGTGCCTTCCGGCGCGAAATTGGAGAGCCGCGCGCTCACCGAGGCCGAGGCGCAAGCCGCGCTCGGCGACCTGCTCCTGCACACGAACCGCCCCGACGACGCCGAAGAATATCTCGCCCGCGCGTTGAAACTGGATGCGAACCTCGCCGCGGCGCACAGTTCGCTCGGCCTCATGCGGCTCCAGCAAAATCGCCCCGGCGAGGCGAGAGCGCATCTCGAACGCGCCGTCGGCCTCGCGCCGGAGAATCATCTGGCGCATTTCTATTACGCGGATTTGCTTCGCCGCGAGGGTTTGGAGACGGAGAAGACCGTGGCGGGCTACGCCGCGACGACGCGCCTCATCCGCGCCGAACTCAAAAAAGTTATCGAACTCGCGCCGACGTTTCTCGAAGCCTACGCCCTGCTCGGCCGCGTAGACCTCGAACGCAGCCCGCGTCTGGACGAGACCTTCGCGCTCCTCGGCCACGCCCTGACGCTCGCGCCGCGCCGCGCCGAGTTCAAGTTGTTGCTGGCGCAACTTCACGCGCGCCGCGCGGAGTTTGCGCGCGCGCGGCAGATGCTCGAACCGCTCGCGCGCGACCGCCGTTCGGCGCAGACGCGCGCCGAAGCGCAAACGCTGCTCGAAAAACTGGCGTCGAGCGTCGAACAGGCCGCCGCTGCCC
>DASQNL010000263.1:0-2032 GCA_035644995.1 Pyrinomonadaceae bacterium
TCGCTCAACGTCTCGGTCGCCGCCGCCGTCGTGCTCTACGAGGCATTAAGACAACGAACCCTCGCGCGCCCCGCGACGTATGAAGAGGGGGTAGACGGCGACGAGCCGTTAGAAGACTGGGGAAAGGGGAAGGGGTAAAGGGAAAAGGGGCACAACGCGCACGCTGATTAGACAATGAGTTAGACGATTGATGCGATGGATGTCACTCAATTCTTATCCCTTACCCTTTACCCCTTCCCCCTTCCCCTTGATCCGCTTCCCCCGGAGGACGCTTATGTATTGTCCGCGATGTGCGGCGCAAAATTTAGACGACGCGAAGTTTTGTCGCGCGTGCGGCGCGGACATACGCCTCGTGCCGCAAGCCTTGCAGGGAACTCTACCCGCCGCGTCGGCACGACCGAACGAAGCGGCAACGAGAGATAAGAAGAAGCCGCGGCCGCCTGCGACCGAGGACGAGGCGTTGAAGAGTCTCTTCACGGGGTTCGCCCTCTTCATCATCTTCCTGATCGGCATCTTCGTCTTTCGCGGCGCGTTCTGGGTGACGATCTGGTTCATCATCCCCGCGCTCTCTAACGTGGGCGAGGGCATCGGCCAACTCATACGCGCGCGGCAGGAGCGAGCCTATTTGACGGAGATGCCGCCCTCCGAAGTGGGAAACTTTCGCACCGCGCCGTTTGCGCCCGTCGTCAGGGAACTCTCGACGCCCGACACCGCCGAGATCATTCATGCGCCCGCGAGCGTCACCGATGTCACGACCAGACATCTGGACGCGCCCTCGAAAGCGCGCTGAGCGGATTGATTGTCACGCGCGCCGCCGGAGAGCGGAGAGGCGCGGCAGGTTGAAGGAGACGCCGAACGATGTATTGTCCGAAATGCGGAACACAGAATGCGGACGACGCGAGTTTTTGTCGGGGGTGCGGCGCGAACGTGAGCCTCGTGCCGCAAGCTCTCGCCGGACAAGCGCCCGCGCCCGTCGTCGAAGACAAGCCCGTGCGGCCGGACAGACACCAGCGCGACCGGCACAAGCGCGTCGAGCCGCCCAACCTGACCTACGCCATCGTCAAAACTTTCGTCGGCCTCGCCTTCGTGTTCGTCGCGCTGGCGGTGAGTGAGGTGCGCGAGATCGCGGGTAATATCTGGTGGTTCTGGATGCTCATTCCGGCGGCCGGGTCGCTCGGCAGCGGCGTCGCCGAGTTCGCGCGTCTCTACCAGCAGCGGCAACCGCCGTCGCAACTCCCGGCGGGCAACGCCTACGTGCCGCCCGCCGTCTCTCAAGCCGCGCGCGCGGGCGAACTCCCGCCGCCGCGCATCAGCCCCGACTTCTACAAGCCGTCGAGCGTCACCGAGCACACCACGAAACTGCTCGACAAGGATCAATAGATGTCTTGCTGCACGCCCGACCCCGCGCGCGCGGAGTATGCACGCGCTCAAGTAGATGTTTAAGACCGCCGGGAGCGCACCGCCCGAAACCGCTCGATGACAGCTGCCCCACACGCCCGCCTCTGCGTTCCCGTCTGCGTCGGGCGCGCGGACGAATTGCGCGGGGCAATCGCGCGCGCCGCTGAGGTGGGCGACGTGATCGAGTTGCGGCTCGATTGTCTGGCGGACGACGCCGAGCTTGAGCGCGCGACACGGGAACTGCCCGCGCTCTTTCGCGCCCGCTCGCGCCCCTTTATTCTCACCTTCCGCCCCTCCGCACAGGGCGGCCGGCGAACCACGGACGCGGCGCGGCGCGTGCGTTTCTGGATTGAGAATTTTTCCCCCGGCCGCGAACGCGCCGACTATGCCGACCTCGAACTCGAACTCGTCGAGCTTCTCGCGGCGGATGAAGCCCGCCGCGCGGTAAAGTTAATTGACTGGGACAAGGTCATCTGTTCGCATCACGACTTCGACGCGCTTCCCGCCGACCTCGAAGCCTTCTTCGCGCGCATGCTGCGAACGCCCGCGCGCATCTTGAAGCTCGCCGCGCGCGCGCGCGACATCACGGATTGTCTCCCCGTGCTCGCTCTGCTCGAACCGGCGCGGCTTCCGG
>DASQNL010000264.1:0-8038 GCA_035644995.1 Pyrinomonadaceae bacterium
CCCTCGCGTTCATCTTCGCCCTCGCCCTGCCGCGTCGTGACGTCTCCGCCCAGCGCGGCAACAATTCCCCTGACAAGCTCACGCGCGCCAAAGACAAGGCTCTCCGCGTCATCGAAGAACACGCGAGCAGAAAGGGCATCGCCGGTAAGAGCGACCTGAAGGTCAAGCGCGTCTTCGCCGACGAAGAGGAAAAAACGCACACCCGCTTCGAGCAGACGCACAAAGGCGTCACGGTCTTCGGCGGCGAGGCCATCGTCCATCTCAACTCCGACGACTCGGTCTTTGCCGTCACCGACGATCTCGTCGAATCCGTGCAGGTTGACACCGAACCCTACCGCACCCCCGACGAAGCCGTCCGCACGGCCGTCAGCGACCTCGGCTGCGAAGATTGCCTGACCGCGCCTCCCGCCGCCGACATGCAAATCCTTCGTCACGAGGGCAACGATTACCTCACCTACCGCGTGCAACTCCGTCGTGAGGACGGAACCGAGCATACTTCCATGCCCGTCTATTTCGTGGACGCCAAGACCGGCAACGTCGTCTGGGAGTACAACAACTTGCAGACCGCTTCCGGCGTCTCGCTCTATAGCGGCACGGTGACGATCAACACCTACTACAAGTCGCCGTCGTATTACATGGAAGACATCTCCCGCAAGATCGGCACTTTCGACAACCGCAACACGACCGGTTCCACCTACCGCTTCACCGACGCCGACAACTACTGGGATTCCGCGAGCCAGAAGGCCGGGGTTGACGCCCATTACGGCGCGTCGAAGGTCTACGACTACTTCTACAACACGCACGGGCGGCGCGGCATCGACGGCGCGGGCGGCCCCGCTTATTACACCTCGGCCGACGGCGTGACCGGCCTCATCAGTTCCAAAGTCCATTACGGCAGCGGCTACAACAACGCCTTCTGGAACGGCAGCTACATGACCTACGGCGACGGCAACGGCTCCAGCTTCTCGCCGCTCGTCACGCTCGACATCTGCGGCCACGAGATGCAGCACGGCATCACGGAGCGCACCGCCAATCTCACCTATGCGAACGAGTCGGGCGCGCTCAACGAGTCTTGGTCTGACGTGTTCGGCGCGATGGTCGAACGCTACGCGAAGGGACAGACCTCGAACACCTGGAAGATCGGCGAGCAGTGCTACACGCCGGCCGTGGCGGGCGATGCCCTGCGCTACATGGACAACCCGCACGCCGCCAGCAACAGCGGCTACACGGCCGACGACGACCCCGACCACTACGCCGAGCGTTACACGGGCACGGGCGACAGCGGCGGCGTCCACATCAATTCCGGCATCGCCAACAAGGCGTTCTATCTTCTGGCCGTCGGCGGCACGCACCACCGCGGCGGCTCGATGACCGGCATCGGCGCGGACGCGGCGGCCAAAATCTGGTATCGCGCCCTCACCTCGTACATGACTTCGAGCACCAACTTCAAGGGCGCGCGCACCGCCACGCTCAACGCGGCGGCCGCGCTCTACGGTTCCGGCAGCGCGAACTACAACGCCACCGCGCAGGCTTGGAACCTGTGCGGCGTTCTCTAAACCTGAACTGCTAATAGCAAGCGTGAGCGGCGGGCGCGTAAGAAAATTTCGCGCCCGCCGCTCGCTCGATACGGGTGCGAATTACGCATCAGGACGCTGCGCGCGAAACGCTCACACCTTACAGGAGAAAATATGAAAAAGCTGTTCCTTCTCATCGCCATCCTCGCCCTCGCCGGTCTGTCTTTCATGCCATCGGGTACTGTCGGCGGTACGACCAGTTCGGCCGCGGCCAAATCCAAACTGCTCAAGAAAGAGAAACCGATCCCCAACCAGTACATCGTCGTCCTCAAGGACTACGCCGCCGACCCGAAGGGCGATGATTCGCTCGCAGGCTATATCGCGGACGATCTGGCGGGAGCGCACAAGGGCAAGGTTAAAAAAGTTTACAAGCACGCCCTGCACGGTTTCTCGATTGAAATGTCCGAGGCGGACGCGCTCGCCCTGAGCGAAGACCCGCGCGTCGAGTTTGTTGAAGAGGACGGCGAAGTCCGCGCGACGACCGTTCAGTCGGGCGCGCCGTGGGGACTCGACCGCATAGACCAGCGCAACCGCCCGCTCGACGGCAACTACAACTACACGCCGACCGGCGCAGGCGTCCACGCCTACATCATCGACACCGGCATCCGCAAAACGCACACGCAATTCGGCGGACGCGCAAACGGCGCGTCCTACTCTTCGATCAACGACGGCAACGGCTCGAACGATTGCAACGGCCACGGCACGCACGTCGCGGGCACGGTCGGCGGCTCGACTTACGGCGTCGCCAAAGGCGTCACGCTCCACGCCGTGCGCGTGCTGGATTGCTCCGGTAACGGCACGGATTCAGGCGTCATCGCGGGCGTCGATTGGGTGAGCGCCAACCGCATCACGCCGGCAGTCGCCAACATGAGCCTCGGCGGTGGCGCGTCGTCCGCGCTCGACACGGCCGTCCAGAATTCGATCAACGCGGGCATCACCTACGCCGTTGCCGCCGGTAACGACTACGGCGCGAACGCCTGCAACCTGTCGCCCGCGCGCGTCGCCGCCGCCATCACCGTCGGCTCGACCACCTCTTCCGACGCCAAGTCCGACTTCTCCAATATCGGCACGTGCCTCGACATCTTCGCGCCCGGTTCCAATATCCAGTCGGCGTGGTCTACCTCCGACACGGCGACGAACACCATCGGCGGCACTTCGATGGCGACGCCGCACGTCGCGGGCGTGGCCGCGCTCTACCTGCAAGGCAATCCCTCGGCTTCGCCCGCCACGGTCACCAGCCAGATCATCAACACGGCGACGACCGGCGTGCTCACGGGCATCGGCACGGGTTCACCCAATCGCCTGCTCTACTCGCTCCTGACCACGGGCGGCGGCGGCGGCGGCACGACCGCGCCCTGCACGAGTTGCACGCTCTACACCGGCTCGCTCTCAGGAACCGGCGATTACGACATTCACCCGAACGGCATCTACTATTACAGCAGCGTCTCCGGCACGCATAGAGGCTGGCTGCGCGGCCCGACCTCCGGCGCGGACTTCGACCTCTACCTGCAAAAGTGGAACGGCTCGTCGTGGGTTATCGTCGCGCGCGGCGAGAGCGCCTCGTCCAGCGAAGACGTGGCCTACAGCGGCACGGCCGGCTATTACCAATGGCAGGTTTACTCCTACAGCGGCAGCGGCAGTTACAACTTCTGGATTCAGAAGCCGTAACCCCGACCTGTAAGGGGAAAGGGTAAGGGGGAAGGGGTAAAGGTTAAGACAAGAAGGCGTGTTTGTCGTGCGCCGATTGCCTTTCACCTTTACCCCTTCCCCCTTTACCCTTCCCCATTCCCTTTCCTCTTCCCCCTTCCCCCTTACCCCTTTCCCTTTTGACCTTTCCCCTTGCCTTTTCGCTTTTGACCTTTCGCTCTGTTACCCTTAAATTTTTGGCGGAGGTCGAAAAAGCAAGTTGCTCAAACGCCGGATACAGATCAGGGAACGCCATTACGCCACGCGCGACACGAATCGCGTCGTGCGTCCTTTCGAGTGGGGCGCGTCTTTCGTCGTCGAACACGCGAACGGCGACGACCCGCGCGCGCTGTTCGCCGCGCACACGGAACGCGCGCTCGCCGATAGCGACGCGTTCTTCGCGCTCCCGCCCGTGGCGGACTACCGCCTCGCCGGGGAAGAGTTGACGTGGACGAGTTCCATCGAAACCCCGTCGCCGGAAAACAACACGGCGCACGCGCGCTTCTTCCGCGAATCAACCATCAGGGGGAAGGAGAACGACACGCGCCGCGCCGTCGTCGTCCTGCCGGAATGGAACGCCCAGTTGCCCAGCCACGTCGAACTGTGCCGCATCTTCACGCGCTTCGGCATCGCCGCCCTGCGCCTGACGCTGCCTTATCACGGCTCGCGCCGCCCGCCCGAACTCGAACGCGCCGATCATCTCGTCAGTTCCAACATCGGGCGCACGCTCCAATCCATGCGGCAAGCCGTGCTCGACACGCGCGCGGCCGTCGCCTGGTTACACGCTCTGGGCTATGAGCGCATCGGCATCATGGGCACGAGCATCGGCTCCTGCATCGGCTTTCTCGCGCTCGTCCACGAACCGCTCGTGCGCACGGGCGTCTTCAACCACGTCTCCGGCTACGTGGCCGATGTGGCGTGGCGCGGCATCTCCACGCGGCACGTGCGTGCCGGTTTCGGCGATGCCGTGACGCTCGACGAACTGCGCCGCTACTGGCTGCCGATCAGTCCTCTCGCCTATTCGGAAAAACTCAAACGCCTCGCGCCGCGCCCGATCCGCTTCATCGCCGCGCGCTACGACCTGACCTTCCCCGAAGACCTCTCGCGCGATGCCATCGAGGGCGTGCGCAACGCCGGACACCCGCTCGACGCCGTGTGGCTGCGTTGCGGCCACTACACGCTCGGCCGGTCGCCGTGGAAATACATCGACGGCTGGAAGATCGTCACCTTCATGCGCAAGCATCTCTGAAGCAGCCGCCGCCGGACGCGTCCGAGGCCGCCGCCGGTCGCCCGCCCGCCCGCCGCCCACGCGCTCATAAAGTGGTGTCATAAACTTTCAGTCCGATTTATAATCCGCGTGTCTTCAACCCGCCCGCGCCGCGCCCACGACGCGCGCGCGCGGTCAACTTCCGATTCCTCATCAACGAAAAGGAGACGCAGAACCCATGCCCATCTACTACACGCTCAGCGGCGAAACGACGGACGGACGGCGCACCGCCGAAGGTTTGGTCAGACTCAAGGACGCCTTCGACAAAGAGAAACTTCCGCGCCGCACCGCCGACCACACACTCATGCTCGCCACCTGGAATATCCGCGAATTCGACTCCGAGAAGTACGGTCGGCGCGACCGCGAACCGATCTTCTACGCCGCCGAGATCATCTCCCACTTCGACCTCGTCGCCGTGCAGGAAGTGCGCGATGATCTGAGCGCGTTGAACACGCTGATGAAGTATCTCGGCAACTGGTGGAAGTACGTTTTAACGGACGTGACCGAAGGGACGATGGGCAATCGCGAGCGCATGGCCTTCATCTACGATTCGCGCAAGATCAACTTCGGCGGCCTCGCCAGCGAAGTCGTCATCCCGCCCGTGCGCCGCAAGGGGCAGAAGACGCTCGAACCGGCGCAGCAACTCGCGCGCACGCCCTTCCTCGTCGGCTTCAGCGTCGGGTGGTTCAAGTTCACCATCTGCACGACGCACATCCTCTACGGCGAGGCAGTCGCCAACGAACCCAACCGCGTCCGCGAGATCGAAGCCCTCGCCAACTTCCTCGCCGCCCGCGCCCGCGAAGAACACGCGTGGGCGAAGAACATGATCCTGCTCGGCGACTTCAACATTTTCGACACGACCGACGAGACCATGAACGCCATCCTGCAAGCGGGCTTCTTCATCCCCGAACAACTCAAAGGCCACCCTTCCAACGCCCTCAAGACCAAGCACTACGATCAGATCGCCTTCATCGCCCCCGGCATTCAGGAGAAGCTCAAGCTGTGCAGCGCGGGCGCGTTCGATTTCTTCAAGTATGTCTATCGCGGCGAGGATGAGGCGATGTATGAGAAGTCGATGGGCGCGGCCTACCTCAAGAACAAGCAGGGCAAGGAGCGCACCGCCAAAGAGCGCACGCGCTACTACAACGACTGGCGCACCTTCCAGATGTCCGACCACCTCCCGCTCTGGATCGAACTCCAGATCGACTTCGGTAAGGAATACCTACAGGCCAAACTCCGGCAGGAGTCGAAGGCGCAAGCGACGACGAAGGTTGCCGCCGGTTTCGTGACGGAGTGACGATGAGATTTTTATGGCTGCCCATCGCCGTCTTGAGCCTGTGTTTGCTGACTTCGAACGCGGGCGCGCAACAGCCTCAGTCGCCGACGCCCGCCCAAGCCCAAGCCGCCGATGCGCGCCCGACCAACTGCGAAGATCGCACCGCCATCGTTGACGGAATTGGTCAGAGCGTAGCGGCCGCCGAGTTGATCATCGTCATCTCGCGGCTTGGCGACGGCGACACGAGAGCCGATGTCGGTCGCCACAGGCTGCACAACGCGCGCACCTACTGGACGGAATTTTTGCCCGTGGGAATGAGACGCAAGCGGGAAACGATCATTCTCGGCGAGGGTGAAAAGGTGAGGGGCTTCGGGCGGCTTGAGTTTTACACCGGAGGCAAGTTGTTCTATACGATCAAGTTCAGGGGCAACCAGCATCTACTCGTCGGCGAATGTTACCCGCCTGACGATAGTTACATCAGGAATCGCGTGTTCAACCTCTGCGAAGTGAAGAGTAATCAAATCTTCTACCCCTGCCGCGACCAGCGTGCGCGGTGGCGGAGAATCCGCGGAGCGCGCTGATCGACGCGCGGCGAGCGGCAGACGAAAGTTTCAGGCGGCGATGATCCGCGCGAGCGCACGCCCCTCGTCTTCGGTGAGATAGGTGAAGGCGAGGCTGAAGCCGACGTGCTCGTCAACTGACGCCACCTGCCCGCGCAGTTGCAGCCATTTACCGTCGGGCCGCATGATGGCGAAGACGACGAGTTCGCCGATCTCGGCTTTGCTGAGCGTGTCTATGAAGCAGCCGCCCAGGCTGAGGTCTGAGACGCGCGCCTCGTGCCGCCCCGATTGCCCCTCCCACCAGGCCTGAATGGAAACGCTCGCGCGCTTATCTTCTCGACGTTCGTTCTCCATGTTCGCTCCCTCGCTTCCTCCCGCTATCTTCCGATTGACTCCATCAGAGCCGTTTCCACGCGCGCCGCGATCTCGCGCGCGCGTTCCAGCAGATCGTCGGCGCGTGAGAGGTGTTCGCCCGTGAAATCTTCGTCCTCGATCTCGAAGGCGTTGACGAGCACGTTGTAGCGCGCGGCCACGACGGCGGCGAGCGCGAGTTGCGCGCCCGTCGCCGAGTCCGACAGCCACGCCGGATCGCCGAGTTCGGCCAGCGTCTCCAACAACCCGGCCACCTGCACCGCCAGGCTCGCCACTTCGAGCGGCACGGCCGCCGCGCCTTTCAAAGCCTCTTCCAGAGCGCGCGCCCGCGCCCGCCGCTCCTCGTCGCTGCGCCTCGGCATCCGCCGCGCGCCGATGACGCCCGCGAAGCTCGCGCCGTCGGCGTCGGCCGCGTCCGTGAGCCGCGCGCGCAGGTCGCCGAGCGCCTGCAAGGCGTCGCGCGCCTCGCGCTCCATGTCCTCCTGCTTGCCCTTGCGCTCGATCAAATGCGCGACCATCTCGCCGAGCGCGGCGGCGAGCGAGGCCGCGTGCGCCGCCGCCGCGCCGCCGCCCGTGATCTCGTCGGGCGCGGCGTGCGGGGCATCCGTCGCCGCGCGCGTGGCGGCGGTGGCGGCGGTGAGTTTAACTTCCGGCTCCGCCACGACGCCGCGCCGCTCAATCGCTTCGACCTCGACATCCGCGCTCCAACTCGTCGCGCCCGCGCGCGCGACATCCCGCCCCGGCGAGTCTGTCCGTTGCCCGGCGAGGGCGGCGGCGGCGCGTCTTCTTGCGAGCGCGGAGGCGATGCGGTTTTCGAGCACGAGGTCGGGCGAAAAGTTTTCGATGCGGAGGAAATATTCCGCGCTGCGGTCGAGCGCGGCCTGCGGGATGAGGCCGACGATCTCGCTGCCCACCACCCTCACGCCGTAACGTTCGGCTTCGCGCCTGACGGCCTCGAACGCGTGATGCAGCGTGGTCTTCTCGAAGCGCACGAGGTTCAGCGACACCTGCGTCAAGTTCCGCTCGCGCAACTCGAAGCCGAGCGCCTTCAAAAAACGCAGGCCGCCGTCGCGCCCGCGCACGGCGCGCGCAATGCGGCGCGCGACCGTCAAGTCGTTCGTCTCCAGATTGATGTTGTAAGCGATGAGGAGCGAACGCGCGCCGACGACCGTTGCGCCCGCGGTCTCGTGAATGCGCGGCGCGCCCTCGTCGGGCGCGCGCTCCGGGTTCGTCGCGATCTCTTCGCGCAACAACTCGAAGCCGCCGCGCCGCACGTCTTCCAGATTCACGCGGTCGGGTCTGC
>DASQNL010000265.1:0-8863 GCA_035644995.1 Pyrinomonadaceae bacterium
AAACCCGTGCGGGCGACGGCGGGCGGCGCACACAAAAAATCCGGCCGGCTGTTTCTCTACGCGATGTGCGTTGTCATCGGCACGGCCACCCTGCTCACGCTCATCAGCCTCAATCCTTACTTCGCCGGGCTGACCGCCGCCTCCGCCATCGCCGTCTTCTCCGGCTATCGCGTCCTCTCGCGCCGACGCCCCGACTTGCACGCGAACCAACGGGCACGCGCGCTCGATTGGATCGTCACGCTCATCGTCCTCGCCGTCGGCGGGTTGCTCATCGCGCTCGGCACGACGGGCGGGATTACGAAGAACTTGCCGGTCGTCTATTCGCTCGGCGTCGGGAGCGCGCTCTACGCCGGTTACGATCTCTACCGCTTCGCCCGCCCGCTCGCGTTTCCCTTCTCTCCGAACCTCTGGCTCTACGAACATCTCGTCAAGATGATCGGCGGCTACTTCGGCGCGGTCGCGGCCTTTTCCGGCAGCGTCCTCCTGCTGCTGCCTGAACCGTGGCGTCAACTCTGGGCGACCTTGCTCGGCCAAACGCTCGCCGTCGTGCTCGTGATTTACTACCGGCGAAAACTCAAAACGCCAAAGTCGCTCGACGAACGCACGGGCATTTCCCGACTCGCCACAAATCAGTGACCGCGTGACAAGCAGCAACAAGCAGCCCCGGTTGAGGCTATCAGTCGTTAGTTTCGCGTGCTAAAATCGGGTCATGAATTACAGGGAACTCATCACTATCGAGCCGGGCAAACGCGGCGGGAAGCCTTGTATCAGGGGAATGCGTATCACCGTCTACGACGTGCTCTCTTATCTTGCCGCCGGGATGACTGAGCAGGAAATTCTGGATGATTTTCCGTACCTCACCAGAGAAGACATCCTCGCCTGCCTCAGTTACGCCGCCGACCGCGAGCGACTGCAAATGGTAGTTCAGGTGTGAAGTTACTCTTCGACCACAACCTCTCTCCCCGTCTCGTCGCCCAACTGTTCGATCTCTATCCGGACTCCACGCATGTTTATCTCGTCGGGCTGGATCAGGCCTCGGATCAGGCCATCTGGCAGTACGCGCGTGTAAATGATTTCATCGTTGTCACTAAAGACGCGGATTACAGCGACCTGAGCGTGTTATCGGGTTACCCGCCCAAAGTTATCTGGATCAGGCGCGGCAACTGTGAGACGAGAGAGAGCATCGCTGCTCCGGTCTGACTACGAGGCAATTAAAGCCCTCTATGAAGATGCCGCGACGGGCATTTTGACTCTCTTTTAATGGGCGTTTCTTGCGCCTCTTTGCGCCTCTTTGTTATAGTTTTTGCGCGGGCAGACAATCGTTGATTTTTCGGACACCACAGGCCGGCGCGACAGCCCGCACCCCGGCGCGAAGAAAAGAGGTCATGGCGATGTCCAAGCAAGTTGTACGGGCGCGACGCCCGCGGCGCGAAGAAGACTCGGGACTTTCGACGCAACTCACCTGCTTCCTGCTCGGCGGCGCGGTCGGCGCGCTGGCGGCGTTGTTGTTCGCGCCGAAGTCGGGGCGGGAACTGCGCGGCGACATCGCCGACGCGACGCGGCAGGGCGTGGATCGCGCGCGCGACAAGGCCAACGAGTATTACGAAGTTTCGCGCGAGCGGGCGACGGAACTTTATTCCACGGCCTCGAACAAAGCGGGCGAGGTGGCGGGCGCGGCGCGGCAGGCCGCCGCCAAGCGCGGCGAGAATCTGTCGGCCGCCATCGACGCGGGCAAGCGCGCCTACGCCGAAGAGAAACGCCGCACCGAAAGCTCCAACATTCTCAATCAGGCTCCGGCCTACAAGCCGGACAAAGCCTGACGTTCGCGGAACTAAAAGACGATTGATTCATCGGTTCATTGATTCAATGAAGAAATGAACCGATGAAGAAATGAACCAATTCTATAATCCGATATACCTTATGTCCCTGTTGGCTTTTCAGATGAGCACGAGTGATCCGGCGTTTTGGGTGCTGGTGATCGTCGCCGTGGCGTTCCTCGGCGTCGCCGCCGCGCTCATCGCCATGGCCGTCGCGGTGCGGCGCGTGGTGGTGATGGTCGGCAACCTCGAACGACGCGCCGAGCCTTTGTTGGATCGCGTGGCGTTGATGAGCGAGCAGGTGAAGGAGATCACGGCGCAGGGCAAAGAGGTGGCCGAACAGGTGACGCTGCTGTCGACGCACCTGGCGACGGCCTCCGTCCATTTCTCCGAATCCTCCGCGCTCATCAAGGAAGAGGTGCGCGAACTCAAGCAACTCGTCGGCTACACGGCCGTCGCGGCGCGCGACAAGGTCGAGCAGGTGAGCGCGAGCATCGATCAAGCGCAACGGCAGTTCAGCAACACCACCCTGTTCATCCACACGAAACTGATCGAACCGGCGCGCGAGTTGGCCGCGATTATGGCGGGCGTCCGGCGCGGTCTGGAAGTGCTGGTGTCGCCCGCCCCTAAACAGATTGACCAGACATACGGAGAGGACGAGATGTTCATCGGCTGACGCGAGCGCACTCTGGCGTCCGACTCCACATTCCCAAAGTCCCAGGTTCAAGGTCAGACTTTGGACTTGGGACTTTCCGGTTTTATGTTGCAAGATTCGCAGCGCAAATATCGAAAATCGTTATGACATCCGAAACACCCCTTGAACTCAAGCAGACCGTCAACTTGCCGAAGACCAACTTCGCGCAGAAGGCCAACCTCGCGCAAGCCGAACCCGCGCGCCTCAAAAAGTGGTCGGAACTGAATCTCTACGGATTGATCCGCGAAGCGCGGCGCGGGCGCGAGAAGTTCATCCTTCACGACGGGCCGCCCTACGCCAACGCCGACATCCACCTCGGCACCGCGCTCAACAAGATCGTTAAAGACTTCGTCGTCAAATCGCGCACGATGCTCGGCTACGACGCGCCCTACGTGCCCGGCTACGACTGTCACGGGCTGCCCATCGAACTCTTCGTGGACAAAAAACTCGGCGCGAAGAAAGCGAACATGCCCGCCGTGAGCGTGCGCCGCGCCTGCCGCGAGCACGCCACCGAAGCCTTGAAGCGGCAGACGCGCGACTTCCAGCGGCTCGGCATCCTCGGCCTGTGGGAGAACCCCTATCTCACGATGTCCAACCAGTACGAGGCCGACACGGCGCGACTCTTCGGCCGCTTCGTCGAGCGCGGCTACGTCTACAAGGGCGCGCGCCCCGTCTACTGGTGCGTCTACGATCAAACCGCCCTCGCCGAAGCGGAAGTCGAATACGGGGAACACACGAGTCCGTCCGTGTACGTGAAGTTTCCATTATTGAGCAACCCGGATGAGATATATGAAGGTTTAGCGGCGAAGCTGGCAGGGCGTCGTGTCTATTTCTTGATCTGGACGACCACGCCTTGGACACTTCCGGCCAACTTAGCCATCGCAGTTCATCCATTCTATGCCTATGCCGCCGTCGAAAATGGCGACGAGGTCTACATCGTTGCCAAAGACCTTGTTGAGACGGTGGCGGCGAAATGCAAGCTCAATAACCCCAAGATTCTTGCCGAGTTCGCCGGTCAAGAGTTAAAGGGTGTGCAATGTGGTCATCCGTGGATTGATCGGAAGTCGCTCGTCATCCTCGGCGAGCACGTCACGCTCGGCGGCGAGGCCGACGCCGAAACGGAACTCGACGTGCGAGAAGCGCGCGACAAGAGTGCGACGGGCAAGGCCGGAACGGGCTGCGTCCACACCGCGCCCGGACACGGCCACGACGATTTCATCGTCGGCAAGGAGAATGGCTTAGACATCTATTGTCCGGTTGATAGTGCAGGACGCTTTACCTCCGAAGTCGAACACTTCGCGGGCGAGCGCGTGTTCGAGGCCAACGCCAAGATTGTGGACTTCATGCGCGAGCGCGGCGTGTTGTTGTTCAGCGAAAATTACAACCACCGCTACCCGCATTGCTGGCGTTGCAAGAACCCGGTCATCTTCCGCGCCACGCCGCAATGGTTCATCGCTCTCGACATCGGCCGTCAGGGTCACGTCACGGAAGTGGATGAGGACGGCCGTGACTTGAGTAACTTCACTAACAACGAAGTTGATGAGGTCGTCCCCTTGCGCCGGGGCGCGCTCGATGAAATTGAGCGCGTCAAGTGGATTCCGGCGTGGGGCGAGGATCGGATGCGCAACATGCTTAAGGGTCGCCCCGACTGGTGCGTCTCGCGCCAGCGCGTGTGGGGCGTGCCGATCCCGGCGTTCTACTGCGAGGGCTGCGGCGAGGCGGTCGCCGACGGCGCGGTCATCAAACACGTCGCGGACATTTTCGAGCGCGAAACTTCCGACGCGTGGTACGCGCGCGAGGCGAAGGATTTGCTCCCCGCCGGATTCTCGTGCCCGCGGTGCGCCGCGACGGCGTTCACGAAGGAGACGGACATTCTCGACGTGTGGTTCGACAGCGGCTCCTCCTCCGTCGCCGTGCTCGAACACTACGAAGAGCTGCACTTCCCCGCCGACATGTATCTGGAAGGCGGCGACCAGTATCGCGGCTGGTTCAACTCGTCGCTGATGGTCGGCCTCGCCGCGCACGACCGCGCGCCCTATCGCACGGTGCTCACGCACGGCTGGGTGGTGGACGGTCAGGGCAAGGCGATGCACAAGTCGGCGGGCAACTCCGTCTCGCCGAACGACGTAATCAAGCAATCGGGCGCGGAGATCATCCGTCTCTGGTGCGCCTCCTCCGACTACCACGAGGACATGCGCTGCTCCGACGAAATCCTGCAACGCGTCTCGGACGCCTACCGCAAGATGCGCAACACCGCCCGCTTCGCTCTCGGCAACCTCAACGGCTTCGACCCGGCGCGCGACGCAGTCAAGTATGAAGAGATGCAGGAGATCGACCGCTGGGCGCTGATTGTATTAGACATGGTCATCGAGAGAGCGCGCACAGCCTATGAAAACTATAGTTTTGACGAGGTCTACCGCGAGATAAACTATTTTTGCACGGTGACTCTGTCCAACCGCTACTTCGACATCATTAAAGATCGCCTATACATATCAGCACCGAAGTCGCACGCGCGACGTTCCGCCCAAACGGCACTCCATCTTATCGTGGATGCCCTAGCCAGACTCTTAGCGCCTGTGCTTGCATTCACTGCCGATGAAATTTGGGAAAATATTCCGCACGGCACTGGCAGCGATGCGGAGCCTCGCCCAATCTCAGTGCATCTTGCAGAACTCCCGGTCGTGCGGGGCGGACATTATCAGGAATTATGGTCGCGCTGGAACGGCCATATCTTTGAAGCCCGTGAAGAGGTTCTATCAAAACTTGAAGAAGCACGACGAGACAAGCTAATCGGCAGTTCACTCGAAGCCTGCGTTACGCTCAGAGTTGGCAAGTTCTGGCACGATGTGTTTAGCCCGTGCCGCGACGAGTTGCGGTACGTTTTCATAGTGTCTCAAGTGCATCTTGTAGAACTGGGTGAGACAGCCGACCGTGAAAATCAAATCGACATAGAGATTACTCGTGCGGAGGGTGAAAAGTGCGAACGGTGCTGGAACTATTCGATACAGACCGTTCGGCTGCCTCGTTACGGGGACGCGGTCGTGTGCGAACGCTGCGTCGAGGCTCTGGCCGAGATCGAGCGGGAAGAAGGTGCGGCGTGAAGGCGCGCGAGTTCAGTTGGCGCATCTGGTATCTGCTCGCGGCCTTCGGCATCTACATGGTCGATCAGATGTCGAAGGCGTGGGCGGTGCGCACGCTGCGTCTCGGCGGGGATAAGACCATCATCGGCGGCTTGCTCGATTTCGCTTACGCGGAGAACCCCGGCATCGCCTTCGGGCAGTTGCAGGAAGGCGGCTGGTGGGGGCGTTGGGCGCTCGCCGCGCTGGCCTCCGCTGCGCTCGTCGCCGTCCTCACCTATTTCTTCCGCACGCCGCGCTCGGACGACCGCATCCTCGGCGCGTGCGCCCTGCTGCTCGCAGGGATCGCGGGCAACCTGACGGATCGCATCCGCCTCGGCTACGTCGTCGACTTCATCAACCTCCACGCGGGCGATTACCACTGGCCGACCTTCAACGTCGCCGACGCCGCGATCTGCGCGGGCGCGGCTCTCATCATCCTCGATCTGATACTGGAAGGAAGGAGACAGAAAGCAGAGATCAGGGGTCAGGCGTCGGGAGCAAATTCACCTTAGCCGTCATGTCTTTTGCCGCATCATACATCCTGACTTCCGTATCCTGACTCCTGTTTTCTATTTGAGATGTACCCAGAACTTTTTCGCATCGGCGACTTCCCCGTGAACACTTACGGCGTGCTGCTGGCCTTGGCCTTCCTCGCCGCGCTGCTCGTGTCGGCGCATCTGGCGGCGCGCGACGGGTTGCCGCGCGAGCGCATTTTCGATCTGGGGCTGTGGCTGCTGTTGGCGTCGATTGTGGGGTCGAAGTTGTTGCTGCTCGTGGTTGAACCGGAGTATCGCGCCGCGCCGCTCCGGCTGCTGTCGTTAGACTTCCTGCGTTCGGGCGGCGTGTTCTACGGCGGCTTCCTCGGCGCGGTGTTGACGGCTTACGTACTCATCAGGCGTTACGAGCTGCCGTGGTGGCGGACGGCCGATGCGTTCGCGCCGGGGATCGCGCTGGGGCAGGCCATCGGGCGACAAGGCTGTTTCGCCGCCGGGTGCTGCTGGGGCAAACCGACCACGCTGCCGTGGGGCGTGCGCTTCTCGGAACTCGGCCAACAGGTAACGGGCGTGCCCATCCACACCCATCTCCACCCCACGCAGCTTTATGAATCCTTCGCCGCCTTTCTCTTCTTCGGC
The DNA here is from genome assembly GCA_035644995.1 of Pyrinomonadaceae bacterium. GTDB lineage: Bacteria > Acidobacteriota > Blastocatellia > Pyrinomonadales > Pyrinomonadaceae > JAIVJZ01. Next base: position 6,764 of record DASQNL010000265.1, read on the forward strand.
TTGCTCCTCTGGCTGCACCGCCGCAAAACTTTCAGCGGTCAGGTGATCCTGACCTACGGCGTGCTCTACGGCGCGACGCGCTTCGTCATCGAGTTCTTCCGCGACGACCCGCGCGGCGACATCTTCGGACTCACGTCGCTCACGCACCTCTCCACCTCGCAGTTGATCAGTCTGCTCGTCGGCATCACAAGCCTCGTCGCGCTCGTCATCCGCCGCCGCCGCCACGACGGCGCGTCCGGCGGGACGATGCCGGGGCGCGCGAAAGTGGCGGGCACCGCGGCGCGCGCCTAAATCATGGACGAGAGCAACGGCAACCACATCGACAACGACGAAGCGACCTCCATCGCCGCGGGCGACCCCGAACCAGAGGCGACGACGCTCTTTCTGAGGGCGGGCGAGGCGGACGCGGGCGCACGCCTCGACGCCTTTCTCGCCGCGCGCCTCGAAGGCATCAGCCGCACGCGTCTGAAGCACGCCATCGCGGACGGCGACGTGCTCGTCGCGGGTCGCGCCGCGAAGCCTTCCTACAAGCTGCGCGCGGGCGATTCGGTCGAACTCGAAACGCCCGCGCCGCCCGCCTCCAATTTCACGCCCGAAGACATCCCGCTGCAAATCGTCTTTGAAGACGATTCGCTAGTCGTCTTGAACAAGCCCGCCGGGTTGATCGTCCACCCCGCCGCCGGAGTCTCCGGGGGCACGCTCGCCAACGCGCTCGCCTTCCACTTCGGGAAACTCTCCGCGCACGCGGGGGCGACGCGCCCCGGCATCGTGCATCGGCTCGACCGCGACACCTCCGGCCTGATGGTGGTCGCCAAGGCGGAGAGCGCGCATGAGCATTTGTCCGATCAATTTCGGGCGCGGGGGGTTTTCAAGTCGTACGTCGCGCTCGTCCACGGGCGCGTGCGCGAGGAGAGCGGGCGCATCGAAGAACCGCTCGCGCGCGACCCGCGCCAGCGCACGCGCATGGCGGTCGTGCGCGGCGGCCGCCCCGCGCTCTCGCTCTATCGCGTGCGCCGCGCTTACGAACGCTTCACGCTGCTCGACGTGCAGATCAAGACCGGGCGCACGCACCAGATCAGGGTGCATCTCGCCCACCTCAAGCACCCGGTCGTCGGCGACAAAGTTTATAACGGCGGGCGCGACGCAACCGTCGCCGACGTGCGCGTGCGCGCCGCGATCCGCGCCATGGGGCGGCAGTTTCTCCACGCCGCGCAACTCGGCTTTCGCCACCCGCAGACGGGCGAATCCTTGCGCTTCGACGCGCCGCTCCCCGCCGAGCTTTCGCGCATGCTGGAAGCTCTGGACTAAGGGGCGGCCGCCGCGCGTGCGCCCCTTGTACGCCCGTCGTGCGTTCGGGCGGGCGGCTTTTGTTATACTGTGGCGTCGCAAACCAAGCCGCTCGAAGGCAACTGACGCTCAACTGCCCGGCATCGAACCCTCGACGCTTGGAGGCTCAAAAGGCACAACCTTTTCCATTCCGTTCGTTTGATTCAAACACATGAGAACCGCCGTCTACACATATTTATTCATCGCCGCCCTCGTCGTCTCCGCCTTGGCTTTCGACGCCTCCGTCGCGGCGCGCAATCCGATTCAGCAGCAGCGACCGCAACCCACGCCGCGCCCGGCGGCGACGGCGGCGGCGGCGACGCCCGCGCCGGAGCAAGACGACGTGCAGGGCGACCGCCGCGTCTTCACGCGCGAGGTGCAGCTACCCATCACCGTGATGAACAAGAAAGAGCAGCCGGTCGCCGGACTCAAGGCGAGCGATTTCATCATCTACGAGGACAAGCAGCCGCAGCAGATCGCCAGCTTCCGCGACGAGGCGGCGGGCACGCCGATCTACGTGGCCGTCCTGATGGACATCTCCTCGTCGGCCGCCGCCAAGCTGCGCTTCGAGAAAGAGTCGGCCAAGGATTTTCTCTACACGGTCGTGCGCGTGCGCAAGGACAAGGCGGCCTTCGCCACCTTCGACGAAGAGGTCAACCTGCTTCAGGATTTCACGGACAAGCTCGACAAGCTCGACACGGCCGTTGACAGCGTGAAGAAGCCGGGCACCACCACCGCGCTCTACGATGCCGTGTGGCGCATGTGCGACGAGAA
>DASQNL010000266.1:0-4254 GCA_035644995.1 Pyrinomonadaceae bacterium
GGCGAGAAGTTTTTCGATCTGGTCGCCGTCTTCATTCGACTTGGCTTCGATGCCGATGAGGATGCCGCCGCCGCGCAAGCCCGCGTCGTAAACTTTCGCGCGATGCTCCGGGATGCCCGCCCCGACGAGCGCGCCGATCACGCCGCCAGCCGCGCCGCCCGCCCCCGCGCCCGCCAGCGCGGCCGCAATCGGCCCCGCGATCACCAGGCCGATTCCCGGCAGCGCGATGCTCGTTCCCACCGCCGCCAACGCCGCCAGCACCGCGCCCACCGTGCCGCCCACCGCGCCGCCGATGCCTGCGCCGTCGGCCGCGTGCGTCCCCGACTCGATAGCGAACTCTTTACTCTTCGTCGCATCGGACATGAGCACGCTGATGTCGTCGCGCGTGTAGCCGTGTTTGATGAGCGCGTCCACGGCGGCCTCGGCCGCCAGGCGCGTCTTGAAAAGTCCCGTCACAAGCTTTGCCATAAAGTTCTCCTCTAAGTTTACCTGCTCAACTTCGGAAGGTTGATCCCTGTTGACTAACCGGGTAGCAAACCTTATGCCGACTCGCCGATCAGCCCGAATGCCCGACGGCCGCGCGAAATTACGTTGGGGAACACGACACATCGCCCGCGCGTGGTGTAATGTTGTGCCTCAGTTCATTCAGGGGAAAGAAAGCCAACTCATGCTCAAAGCTATTATTTTCGACATCGACGGCACGCTCGTAGACTCGGTTGACCTGCACGCGCGCGCCTGGCAGGACACGTTTCGACACTACGGACGCGAAGTTGAATTCGAGAAAGTCCGTCATCAAATCGGCAAGGGGGGCGACCAGTTGATGCCCGTCTTTTTCTCCGCCGAAGAACTCGCGCGCTTCGGCGAAGAGATGGAAAAGTTCAGGGGCGACCTCTTCAAGCGCGAATACATCTCGCGCGTGCGTCCCTTCCCGCAGGTGCGCGAACTCTTCGAGCGCATTCGTCAAGACGGCAAGCGCATCGCTCTCGCCTCTTCCGCCAAGAAGGACGAACTCAAAGTCTATAAAGAACTCGCGCGCATCACAGACCTCGTCGAAGAAGAAACTTCGGCCGACGACGCCGACAAGTCCAAGCCGCACCCGGACATCTTCGAGGCCGCGCTCGGCGCGCTCGGCGACGTGCGCGCCACGGAGGCCGTCGTCATCGGCGACACGCCTTACGACGCGGAGGCCGCGGGCAAGATCAACTTGCGCACCCTCGGCGTGCTCTGCGGCGGCTTCCCCGAAGCGGAACTCCGCGCCGCCGGTTGCACCGACATCTACCGCGACCCCGCCGACCTGCTCGCACGCTACGAGGCCTCGCCGCTCGCGGTAAAATCTTCCTCGCCGGCGGCCGTCACAACCGCCGGCGACTAACCGTGAAGGTTCTCCAAGTCAGTTCGGCGCGCACCTTCGGCGGCGGCGAGAGACATCTCGCCGACCTCTCGAACGCACTCTCCGAACGCGGCCACGACGTTTACGCCGCGCTCTCTCCCGCGTCGCCGCTCCCGGCGCAACTCACGCGCCTCACAAGCTCACACGTCATCACGCTCCCGCTGCGCAACGCGCTCGATCTCGCCAGCGCGACCCGGCTCGCGCGCTTCATCCGCGAACGCCGGATCGAGATCGTCCACGCGCACCTCGCGCGCGATTATCCTCTCGTCGCCTACGCCGCGCGCCGCGCCGGAGGCGTGCCGTTCGTCCTCACGCGCCACGTGCCGTTCGCCATGAGCGGCTGGCATAAGTTCACTCTCGCGAACGCGGCGCGCGTCATCGCGGTTTCGGAAGGCGTCGCGCGCGGCCTCGGTGCGCGCCGTATCTTCCCCGCCGATAAAATTCGCGTCATCCCGAACGGCATCTCCGTCGCCGCGCTCGATCACGCGCTGGGGGGTTTCAACCGCGCCGACTTCCGACAAAGGCTTTCCGCCAATGCGCGCCTCCTGGTCGGCACGGTCGGCGAGTTGAGTCCGGTTAAAGGTCAGGAGGATTTCGTGCGCGCGGCGGCGACGATGATCCGTCAAGAGAATTTTACGAACGCGCAGTTTCTCATCATCGGCGACGACAGATCGCCGGGACGCGAAACGCGCGCGCGCCTTGAGCAATTGATCCGCGAACACGAACTGCAAGACCGCGTCCGGCTCCTCGGCCACGTCTCGGAACTTACGCCGCTCATCAGCGCGCTCGACCTCTACGTCTCGCCCTCGCGCGCCGAGGCTTTCGGCCTCGCCACGCTCGAAGCGTTGATGTGCGGAGTCGCCGTCTTGGCGACCGCGACGGACGGCGCGCGCGCGATGATCGACGACGGCGTGACCGGGAAACTCGTGCCCGTCGGCGACGCCGCCTCGCTCGCCCGCGCGATGCTTCAATTGCTCCGCGACGGCGGCGCGCGGGCGCGCATAAGCGAACGCGCACGCGAAGAATCACGTGCGCGTTTCAGTCTGGAACGAATGGTTGCGGCGACGGAGAAAGTTTACCGCGAGGCTCTCGCGGCCGGGGTCAAATAGGGGACGGCTCAGGCCGCCCGCCGCCCGCCGCGCCCGGCGGCGGATGCCGTTCGCGCGTACTGCCGCTGCGGGTCGTAGTCCCTTTCGAGATACTGTCGCGCGATATACTTGAGCGTCGCGGAGATGTGCTTGCACTCGTAGCGCGATTCGGCATCGCCGCGGTAGATGAAGTCCGCGCAGGTGCAGACCAGGCGCTTCGTGTCGGGGTCGCGGAACAGGTGATAGTTCTGTTCCGCGCCCGACTCGGAAAAAGCGATCCACCCGTAAGGCTCCGCGTCTCTCACCTCGATGCGCTCGGAACGCGCCGCGCGTTGTTCGGCCGCCGAAAAAATTTGCTCCTTCGCCGTCTGTTTCTTGCTGCTCATGGCTTGCTTCCTTCCGTGGTTCGATTCGCGCTCAAACGCGCCTGACGCGACCGGGAAATCACGCTGCTTGCTGTTCGCAATTTAGATGCGCAGACCCCGCCGCGCGTTTGACGCTCGCGCGCTTGCCATGCTATCTACGCCTCAATTCGAGAGTGAATTTCGGAGTTGTTTTAACAGTCTCAAACTGCCCCGCAATTCTTCGCGTCTGACGTTTTAACTGTGCGCCTCCGGTGAGAAAAGCAGTGTCGCGCCGGGGGCGCACGAAAGGGACACGAAAGGCGCAAAGCGAAGCCGGACATTTTAATGCGAGAGGAGACGCGATGAGCGTCGCACGCGTGCGCGGTATCGAGTTGGGGTATGAAGTAACGGGCGCGGGGTCGCCGGTCGTGCTGCTGCATGGCTTTCCGTTCAACCGCACGCTCTGGCGCGAGCAGGCCGACGCGCTCGGCGAGCGTTACCGCATTATCACCGTTGACCTGCGCGGCCACGGCGAGACAAACGCGACGCGCGACCCCGCGACGATGGAAGAGATGGCCGGCGACGTGGCCGCGCTGCTCGATGAATTGGGCATCGCGCGCGCCACGCTCGGCGGCCTTTCGATGGGCGGCTACGTTGCCCTCGCCTTCGCCCGTCTGTTTCCCGAACGCGTGCGCGCTCTCCTGCTCGCCGACACGCGCCCGCAAGCGGACACCCCGGAGGCGCGTCTTACGCGCGAAGCGACCGCCCTGCGCGCCCTCGATGAAGGCATGCACACGGTCGCCGCGGCGATGCTCCCGAAACTTTTCGCGCCTTCGACCCATGCCGAGCATCCTGAGATTGTCGAGCGCGTCCGCGAGATGATCTTGAATACCGATCCGCAGGGCGCGGCGTCGGCTCTGCGCGGCATGGCCGTGCGCCGGGATCAGACGGAATTCCTGCGGGCGATAAGTTGTCCGACGCTCATCATCGTCGGCAGCCTCGACCAGATCACGCCGCCCGCCGATGCGGAGTTGATGCATCGAGAGATACGCGGCTCGCGGCTCGAAATCATCGCGGGCGCGGGACACGTCTCCAACCTCGAACGCCCGGCGGAGTTCAATCGCGTGTTGGAAAACTTCATGCGCCAACCGGACGCGTAGACGATTTATGAATCAACTCACCGCGCCCGCGCATCACTTTTGCGACGAGTTGTTGATTGAATGGAAGCGATGAACCAGACACAACCGGCGGCGTGGAAATATCGCATCAAGGAGCGCGTCAGGTGGGGCGACGTGGACGCGGCGCGCATTATCTTTTACGGCGCGTACATACGTTTTTTCGAGATCGCCGAGACGGAACTTTTCCGCGCCGTCGGTTTGCCCTACGGCCGTATGTTCGACGAACTCGACGTGTGGCTGCCGCGCGCGCATCT
>DASQNL010000267.1:0-8348 GCA_035644995.1 Pyrinomonadaceae bacterium
GAACGACGCCGATGTTCGGGTCAATGGTGGCAAACGGGTAATTTGCGGCCAGTGCGGAAGTCTGCGCCGTGAGTGCATTAAAAAGCGTGGACTTGCCGACGTTCGGCAGCCCGACAATACCTGCGCGGAGCATGGTTGAACCTCTCTACATTAAACACACGCGATTTACTTGCGGATAGACCTCTTTTACACCGTGAGGCGCGGAAAGGCAAAAGCAAAAAAGACCACCGGGCAAAAGCAAAAAGGGGCTGCGGACTTCGCGCGCCGCTTCGCGTATAATCTCGCGCGCCGGCGAATCGGCGCGCACGCGCGACCGTCGCCGCCCGAAGTTTTCAAATTCACCCGCATAAGTTTCGCGTCCGACGCACTTGCACATGGCATTCATTCTCGCGCTCGTCGCCGTCTTGAGCGGCGCGCTCGTCACCTACCTCTACGACCGCGACGCGCACTTCCTCGCGCGCCTCGCGGCCGGGACATGTACGGGGCTGGCCGCCCTCGGCCTCGTCGGCTTTCTCTTCGCATCGTTTCTCGGACTCACGCCCGCGTCAATAATTATCTCCGCCGTCATCGTCGCCGCGCCGCTCGCCCTGTTGGCAAAAAGTGAATGGCGAGCGCGTGTGCGGTTCGACGCCGCGCGGGCCTGGCGCGACGTGACGGGTGCGGTCACCCGCCCGCAAGCGGCGACGACCGGCGCGCTCATCTTCTTCGTCGCGTGCGCGTTCCTGTTCTGGCGGGTTTTCGGCCGGGCGATGTTCGTGCGCGGCGGCGAGATTTTCACGGGCGTCGATAACAACCTCGGCGATCTGCCGTTTCACTTGAGCATCATCACGGGTTTCGTTTACGGGGAGAACTTCCCGCCCGTACATCCCGAATACGCGGGCGCGCGTTTGACCTACCCGTTCATCGTGGACTTCGTGGCGGCGATGTTCGTGCGCGCCGGGGCGACGCTGGAAGGCGCGCTGTTCTTGGAGAATTTCGTGCTCGCGCTCGCGCTCGTCGGGTTGCTGTATCGCTTCGCGCTGAATTTGACGGGCGGCGACCGCGTGGCCGCGCTCATCGCGCCCGCGCTGGCGTTGCTCAGCGGCGGCCTCGGCTGGTGGGTGTTCGCGCGCGAGTGGAGCGGCGGGAATCTCGGCCTCTTCGAGTTGCTCGGCCGCTTGCCGCACGATTACACGATCAGCTCGAAGGGCGGGTTTCGCTGGGGCAACGCGATCACGACGCTGCTCGTGCCGCAGCGCGGGCTGTTGCTCGGCCTGCCGCTCGCGCTCGTCGTCGTCACGCAATGGTGGCTGGCGACGGGCGAGGATGAAGAAGAAAGGGAAAGGGGTAAAGGGGAAGGGGTAAAGGAAGAAGAAAGGGGAAGGGGCAAGGGGGAAGGGGCAAAGGAGAAATCGCGTAAGAAAGAGAAGCGCGTTTCGACCGCGCGTAATGAACCGCCGCCGATCCCCGCGATTAACCTTTTCAACTTACGCTTTAACCTTTCCCCTTCCACTCTGCGGATGATCGGGGCGGGCGTGGTCGCGGGGTTGTTGCCGCTCGTGCACGCGCACACTTTCGTCGTGTTGATGTTGATGGGCGGGTGTCTGGCGTTGCTGTTTCCGCGTTGGCGTGCGTGGTTCATCTTTTTCGCGGTCGCGCTCTTGATCGCCGCGCCGCAGATGTGGTGGGCGACGCGCGAGAGCGCGGCGCGGGCGGGGAGTTTCTTCGGGTGGCAGTTCGGTTGGGATCGCGGCGAGCAAGACGCGCTGTGGTTCTGGTTCAAGAACACGGGGCTGTTCATTCCGTTGCTCTTGGCCGCGGTGGCGTGGTTGGCGTGGCGCGGTCGCGGTCGCGGCGCGGTCGCGCCCGGGCGGCTGTTACTTTTTTACCTGCCCTTCACGCTCCTGTTCATCATCTCGAACGCGGGGAAAATCTCGCCGTGGATTTGGGACAACATCAAGGTGCTGTACTACTGGTACGTCGCCTCCGTGCCGCTCGTCGCGTTGCTGCTGGCGCGTCTGTGGCGTCTGCACGTGGCGGCGCGCGCGGCGGCAATCGTCCTGTTGCTGACGTTGACGGCGGCGGGCGCGCTCGACGTGTGGCGCGTCGTGTCGGAGGCGTCGGAGCAGCGGGAGTTCGACGCGAAGGGAATCGCGTTCGCCGAGATCGTTAAAACCGAGACTGCTCCGCGTTCACTGATTCTTCACGCGCCGACTTATAATCATCCCGTTTATTTAACCGGACGGCGCGCCTTGATGGGCTATGCCGGGCATCTCTGGTCGCAAGGGATCGACTACGCGCCGCGCGAGGCCGAACTCAGGCGCATGTACGCGGGCGCACCCGACGCTGAGAGCTTGATGGCGAAGCACGGCGTCGAGTACGCCGTCGTCAGCCCGCTTGAGCGCGGCGCAATTCCGGTCAACGAATCGTTCTTCAGACGCTTCACAAAGGTGGGGGAGACAGGTGGCTACAGCCTCTACAAAATCGCGCGGCGGTAAACCGAAGGGGCGTGGGGCGAACGTCGCCGCGGAGGGCAGCGAGACGCACAGCGGCCTCGCCGGGACGCCGACGGCCGGGGCGGAACTTTCCCGCAGCGCGTGGTGGATCGCTTACGCGTCGGTGATGTTGGTCGCCGCGCTCGTGCGCCTCTACCAACTCGAACTCCGGCCGATGCACCACGACGAAGGCGTCAACGGCTTCTTCCTCAACAACCTGATCCGCACGGGCAAGTTCGCCTACGACCCCACCAATTATCACGGCCCGACGCTTTACTACTTCACGCTGCCGCTCGCGCTCGCCGCCGAGCGTCTGCAAATGTACGGTACGTGGACGGTGCGCCTCTTGCCGCTCGTCTTCGGGCTGGCGACCATCTGGCTCGCGCTCGGCTTGCGTCGCTACATCGGGCGCGTCGGCGCGCTCTCGGCCGGCGCGTTGCTCGCGCTCTCGCCCGGCGTCGTCTTCTTCTCGCGCTACTTCATCCACGAGATGATGTTCGTGTTCTTCACGCTCGGCATCGTCGTGGCCGCGCTGCGTTTTTACGAATCCGACGCGCCGCCGGGGTCGCCCGACGGAACGCCTGACGCGCCCCCGGCCTTCGGGGTCGCGGCCGCCGCGCCTCTGACGTTCGGGATCGCGGCGGCCGCGCTCATGCTCGTCGGCGCGTCGCTCGTCGCGGCCTACGTGCCGAAGTATTACCCGCTCGCGCTGGCGTTGATCCTGTTCAGCCTCGGCCTGTTGGTCGTGCTGCTCAAGCGATACGACGGCCAGCGTTCGATCTACCTCGTGCTCGCCGCCGTCTCGGCTGCGCTCTTGTTTGCGACGAAGGAGACCGCTTTCATTTCCGCGGGCGTGCTCTTGATCGCGTGGGGGATGACGTGGGGCTACGCATCGCTCGCCGCGCGGCAGGGCTGGTTCGACGCGCGCGAGCGGATGACGGGCAAGCGCGCGCGCGGCAAGCAGACGGTGAGGGGAGGCGAGGGCGAAGGCCGCTTTGAAACGCACGGACTCGTGCGGCGGCTCGGCGGTCGCACACGCATCCTCGTCCTGCTCGCCGCTGCGCTCGCTCTCTTTCTCTTCGTCAACATCCTGTTCTACTCGTCCTTCTTCACCAACTCGAAGGGCGTCTGGGACGCCGTCGAGGCGTATAAAGTTTGGAAGAAGACGGGCGAGAGCGGCTTTCACGGCTACGGCTGGCATAAGTATCTACAGTGGCTCGTGATCGACCGGACGAACACGGCGACGGGCGGGAAATGGGAGTTCGGCGAAGAACCCGCGCTGTTCCTGCTGGCGGCGGCGGGCGCGCTCGTCGCCCTCTTGCGCGAGCCGCGCCGCCGCTTCCCCCTCTTCGCCGCGCTCTGGGGCTTCGGCCTGCTCGCCGCCTACTCGCTCATCAAATACAAGACGCCGTGGCTCGTGCTCAGCATGCTCGTCCCGTTCGCCCTCACGGGCGGCTATGCGATTGATTGGCTCTACCGGCGCGGGGTGGCTTGGCGCACGCTGACCTCCGCGCTGCTTTATCGCGTGGCGGCTTTTGTAGTGCTCGGCGTCGCCCTCATCGTGGCGGCCGTCCAGACCGTCAAACTCAACTTCGTGCATTACGACGACGACCGTTACATCTATGTCTACGCGCACACGAAGCGCGAGTATCTGGACATGCTCAGGGAAGTTGACCGCATCGCCGAACGCGCGGGGACGCGCTTCGAAACGAGCATCAACGTGGCCGCGCCCGAATACTGGCCGTTGCCCTGGTACTTCCGCGATTACAAGCGCGTCGGCTATCAAAGCCGCGTTATCCCGACCACCACCGATGCTCTGGTCATCGCCAGCACGACGCAGAGCGCGCAGATGGAGGCCACGAACGGCGCGAATTATCAACTCGTCGGAACTTACCCGATGCGCCCCGGCGTGACCCTCAATCTCTACGCGCGCCGCGACCTCGCGCAGAGATAGCCGGTCGCCCGTTGAAGGCCGATTCGGGACTGGGGCGGGGGTTCGATGGGCGGGGTCGAAGCTCCTCCCCGCTCGTCGTGACAAAAATTTGACATCTTGCCGTTCGTTAAATTCATTGACGGAAAATCGGGCGGGTGGTAATGTCCGCCCCTGAAAATAAATAACGCCACAGTTCGTTTGTGCGAAGCCAAACCCCCCGGCCTTCCTTTCGCAACACCCGACGCGAATTGTCGTTCATCTCCCCGGATGAGACGAGCCAGCCGTTCAATCCGGTATTGTCGTTCTACCAAGTCGAAAGTTACGTTTGAGCAAACTTCTATCTGCAAACGCTCGCTCTCGGCGTTAGGCCGCTTCGAGTAGCGCGCCGCGCCGAGAATAATTGCGCGCATCCGTCGGGCGTCACGCGTTCGCAATGTGAATGCAATTCAAATAGAGCTTGACGCGCCGCCGGACGGGCGCGGTCTCAAGTATTTCTCAACCGCGCGGGCGTACTCTGACGCAGTAACAACGTCGGAATAGGTTTTCGCTTTTCGCCGGTCGCGCCAAATCGCGCTCTCTGTTCCCGACCCCCGACAGGCGGTGGAGAGAAGAATCTACAAAGGCCGTCACAACCATGCTTATCGTTTGAGCATTACGCCGTGTGGCACACACACATGGATTGCCGATCCTCTGGAGGGACACGTTAATGAATACCCGCCGAATTTTTCTCGTAGCCGCCCTGGGGCTGCTCGCCCTGGCCGTCATCATGCCCGGCCTGTTCGGTTCCGCTGCCGAAGCCGTGAGGCAGGATTTGATTGATGCCCCGCGCAGCGGCGGCCTGCGCCCGCCCGAAAAGGACGTGCGCGGCGGCGTGCACGGGGTGCCCAAAAGTTCCGTCGCGCGCTCTCTCTCCAGCGCACAGGCGCAGGGTTTGAGAGCCTTGCAGGCGGAAGTCGGCGGCGCGCCGCTCGTCGTGCAGTACAACGCTTTGACGAACACGCCGCGCCACCTCTTCAGCCGCGCGGGCTACCTGACGCCGCCGACCGCGGGCGACGCCGAAAGCATCTCGCGCAGTTTCCTCAAACGCTGGCAGGGAATCTTCCGCTTCACCGACGCCGATCTCGATTCGTTGAAGATCAAGAGCCGCTCGCACATCCCGGACATGGGCACGGACGTGTTGGTGTTCGAGCAGCAAGTCGGCGGCGTGCCGGTTTACAAGGGCGAGGTGCTGGTTAACGTCAACCGCGAGGGTCGCGTGCTGAGCATCGGCAGCGACAGCTTCCCGCAGATGAAGGTGACGAACGCGGTGGCGATTGCGCCCGCCGCCGCCATCGAGTATGCCGCCAGAGACATGGGGCTGGCCGGCTATAACGGCCAGTCGCTCGGCGCGACGCGCGTGCTGGCCTCCTACGGCATCCCTTCCGGTAAATCCAAAGCCCGTTACATCGAAGGGCAAAAATTCAGCGGCGGCAACCTGTTCACGGACGAGATCGTCGTGACGCGCACCGTCTTTCCGCTCGGCGGGGAGGCGCGCCATGCCTACAAGTTTAATCTGACCACGCCGCAGTACTCCGGCATCACCTGGGAGAACATCGTGGACGCCGAGACCGGCGAAGTTTTACACCGCTTCAGCCTGACGATGTTTCAGGGTGCGACCAAGAAAGCGAAGGGCAAGGCGAACACCCGTCCGCTGCTGCCCGCGTTCGGCCCGCCGGGAGGCGGCCCCATCGACAGCCGGCGCGGCTCTTACCGCCCCGACTTGCAAGACCTCGTTGAGAGCTTCAACGGGACGGCCAGCGCGCTCGTCGTTGATGCCGCGCCGACTACGCTCGGCGGTCGCCGTTGCACGCAGACGGCGCTTCCCGCAAGTCCGACCTTCGATCCCAACTGCGGCGGCGCGACGGCCGCGGAGTCCAAGGCTTACGGTCGTCCCGCGGCGCGCGGCCAGCGTCCCGGCTACCGGCCGGACGTGACAGACCCCGCCACCGTGCCGCGCAACAACGGGCGCGGCTTCCAGGAGGGGATGGTGCGTGCGCGCGTCGAGAATCCGTTCTCCATCAACGGCGGCGCGCTGTTCGACCTCGTCTATAACACGCCGTTCGGTCAGTTGCAGCGCGGCATGCCGGACGCTCTCAACCCGTCGCCCGGATCGCTCTTTGGTTGGTACTACCTGCCCACCGGCACGGGCGGCGCTGAAATCACGCGCGACGACACCAACAGCAGCACGACCAGAGACTACGGCTACACGATGACGCCGGAGGCCAAACGGCGCAACGTGCCCGAAAACGCGCCGGGCGCTTGCACGGGCGCGGATGCGACACGCGAATGCGACCAGCCTTTCTCGGCCACGCTCACGCCGCTCGCCTCCCCGGTGGTTCTCCCCGACGGGCGCACGCTTGAGTCGGTCTTCCAGTCGAACTACACGGAAGGCAACAACGCGCACGTCTCCGACGACCGCGCCAATGATAATCAGACCACCATCGGTATTCGCGGCTACGACCCGAACCGCCAGTTCACCGCTTCACGCTTCATCTTCACCAACGGTTACGAGTTCGGCGGCGTCAATGCCACCAACCAGCCGGCTCCGGGCGTCAACTGTCCGCCCTTCGTAGTGTGTCCCGTCAACTTCCCGGCCTCATCCAACCCGGACGTTTATCCCGGCACGCTCACGCTCTTTTATTACAACAACATCATGCATGACTACATGTATGAGATCGGTTTCACCGAAGCCCTGTTCAACATGCAGCAGGACAACTTCGGGCGGGGCGGCTCCGGGCGCGACGCCGTCATCGCGCAGGTGCAGGACGGCTCCGGCTTGAATAACGCCAACATGTTGCCGCAGCCCGAAGGCTCGAAACCGCGCATGCAGATGTTCCTCTTCACCGAAAACTCTTTCCGCCGCGCCGACGGCTCTTTCGACTTCGACGTGGTGGCGCACGAACAGATGCACGCCATCAACAACCGGGCGGTCGGCAAAGGCGACAATAGCTGCGTCGGCAATGGACTGGCCGGCGAGTCGGGCGGTCAGGGTGAAGGCTGGGGCGACTACATCGCCGACTCGATGGGCGACGACGACGCCATCGGCGAGTACGTCACGGGCGAGTTCGACGTGGCGATCCGCCGCCTTCCCATCACCAATTATCGCTGGTCTTACCAGTCAATCAACGGCAACGGGCTGACGCGCCGCGACCGCAGCTACAACCCGGCGGCGCTGCCCGACCCCGATCCCGGCGCGATCCCCTTCGAGACGCACGACACGGGCGAGGTGTGGAGCGCAACGCTCTGGGACATGCGCGAGTTGATGATCATGAAAGACCCGAACGGGGTCTTCTTCGACGGCACGCGCCGCCTCGGCACGGGCACGAGTTTCTTCATCGGCAACCGGCAGGTGCAATCGGTGGACAACCTCCACCCGATTGAGTACCGCCCCGGATTCATGACCACCCTCCCGAACGCCGACCCGACGCTCCCGCCCGTCCCGAACATCAGGCCGGCGGAGCACATCGTCCGCCCCGGCCTGATTGCCGCGGAAATTCAAACCACCGGCAACCGCAACGGGCCGAAGGCCACGGCCGTGCGCAACGGCGCGTTTCTGGCCGACACGCTGATGATGCGCGGCATGCAGCTTTCGCCCTGCAACCCGACGTTTGTTGATTCGCGCGATTCGATCCTGCTCGCCGACCGCGAACGCTTCGGCGGCGAGAACCACGCCATCATCTGGCGCGCGTTCGCCAGCCACGGCATCGGCCTGCTCGCCGCCTCGTCTTCAAACGGCGGCGCGGGCGGCACGGTCGTCGAAGACTTCTCCGTCCCGGCGGGCGTCACAATGTGCGAGCAGAACGGGCCGCTCCCGGCTCCCGATTTCTCGCTCGCAAACACGGCTCCCAATGCCGTCACCGTCACGATTCAACCCGTCGCGGGTGCGGTGCGTTTCATCATCT
>DASQNL010000268.1:0-1685 GCA_035644995.1 Pyrinomonadaceae bacterium
GCGCGGATCGCTGGCTCCTGGTCTCCTACGACCGCGACACCATACGCCCGCACACGCTCGGCAAGTTCAAAGACCTCCTGCTCGCGACGGCGCAAAGCCCCGCGATGCTCTTTTATCTCGACAACTTCCAACGCGTCAGCCCCACCGCCGCGCAGGGCGCGAGTCGCATGCGCCCGCGCGTCAAGCGTTTCTTCGAGACTTTGACCAATCCGCAGATGAGCGGCGCAGCCGACGCGGGACAGGGAACTACGCCGCAGCGTCGCGCACGCATGAATCGCCGCCGCGCATTGAGACGTGAACAGTCAAACGGGCAGAACGCGCAGATGACCGCCGCCGCCGAGCAGGAGCAAGCGCAGATGACCGCGCCGCCGCAGCAACCGCGACGACAGCGGCGCGGCATCAACGAAAACTACGCGCGCGAGTTGATGGAACTGCACACGCTCGGCGTCGAGGGCGGCTACACGCAGAAGGACGTGCAGGAAGTGGCGCGCTGCTTCACCGGCTGGACGATCTTCGACCCGCGCGGACTCGGCGGCATGGCCGGTGTGACGAACCCCGAGCGCGCCGGAACCTTCTTCTTCAACGCGCGCCTGCACGACGACGGCGAAAAGGTCGTGCTCGGCCACAAGATTCCCGCGGGCGGGGGCATCAATGATGGTTTGATGGTCCTGGACATTCTCTCGAAACATCCTTCGACGGCGAAGTTCATCGCGACGAAACTCGCGCGCCGCTTCGTCTCAGACAACCCCGGTCCTGCGCTCGTCGCGCGCACGGCAGCGGCCTACACGAAGTCCGAAGGCGACATACGCGAAACCCTGCGCGCTTTGTTCGCGTCGCCCGAATTCAACGCGCCGGAAAATTACCGCGCGAAGATCAAGACGCCGTTTGAACTCGCCGTCAGCGCCGTGCGCTCGCTGGGTGGTGAGACGAACGGCGGCCCCGCCCTGCATCAATGGATCGCGCGCATGGGCGAGCCGCTCTACATGTATCAAGCGCCCACCGGCTACCCCGACACGGCGGAGCACTGGGTCAACACGGGCGCGCTGCTCGAACGCATGAACTTCGCGCTCGCGCTCGTCTCGGGTCGCATCAACGGCACGCGCGTCAATCTCTCGCGCTTCGCGCACGCGTCCGGCAGCGGCGCAGTCGCAGGCGCGGACAAGTCGCGTCTCGTGGACGAGTTCGCCGCCAGCATCCTGCAAGGCGACATGTCGCCCAAGACCAAAGCGGCGCTGCTCAGACAACTGAACGAAGCGGCGGCGACGACAAACACGTCGCCCGCACCGTCGCCGACGAACACGACGACGGCGGCAGATGCTCCGACGATGACGACAGGCGCGTTGAGCAACGAAGAGTTCGCGCGCGTTCGGGGACGCGGCGGCGCGCGTCGCGGCGAGATGTCGGCTGCCGGATCAAACGCGCCGATCCCCGAAGCCGCGCGCATCGCCGCGCTGATCCTCGGCTCGCCCGAGTTTCAAAGGCAGTGACGAGTGACAGGTGACGGGTGACGAGATGAAGAAAAATCGAGTGACGAGACGCGGGATAAGTTCTTAGTTTTAACTTGTCACTCGTCACCTGTCACTCGTCACTGTTTTAGAGAGGTATTGAGTGATGAGCATTAATCGTAGATTCTTTTTGAAGTCGGGCGGCGTGGCGCTGGCGAGCGTCGGGTTGATGGGCGCGTC
>DASQNL010000269.1:0-2572 GCA_035644995.1 Pyrinomonadaceae bacterium
AGATCGCGGCGGTGCTCAAGGAAGAAGAGCGCGGCAAATTTTTCAGTAAGGATTTTTCGCGCACGATTCTGTCGTCGGTGGCCGCGCCGGGCGCGTCGCAGCACCTCTCGATGCTGGCGTTCGACGCGGCGGAGTTTCGCGAAGCGCGCGTGCGCGAGATCATGGAGCGGCACGGCTGGTTCCAGACCGTGCGCTACGATCTGCCGCACTTTACTTTTCTCGGCGTTCGTGAGAAAGAGTTGCCCGCGCTCGGACTCAAGCGCGTCGATGACTGCGGGCAAACTTTCTGGATTCCGAATATTTAACCGCGCACTAAACTAAAACATCTCAAACACCCCTAAGGAGAAAACAATGGCAACCTGCGCCTCTTGCGGTACGAACAACGTCGAAGGCACAAAATTTTGCGTCAGTTGCGGCGCGACGCTCGCGCCCGCCCCCGGCTCCTGGCGCGTCGGGACCGACGAACTACACGGCCAGCCTTCGACCGGCGGCGGCGCGTCTTCCGCGCCGCACGCCACGCCTCCGGGCGGCGGTAGTAATTACGCTCCAGATTTCTCGACGCCCCCCACCTACGCCGCGCCGCAAGCAGGCTCGATGTACGCGCAACCGGCGGGCGTGCCCGGCATCTACGGGCAGATGCGCTACGCCGAATGGATCGACCGCGTGTTCGCCGCGCTCATCGACGGCGCGCTGAACATCGCCGTGATGATCGTCCTCTTCATGATCTTCGGCGCGCTGGCCGCCGCGACCGCGGGCGTCGGCGGCGACGACAATCCTCTGCCGGGCGGTATCTTCTGCATGGGCATGCTCGTCACCTTCGTCTCGGTCTTCGGGCTGGGCATCTTCAATAAAATTTATCTCGTCAGCAAACGCGGCGCGTCCATCGGTCAGGGCGTGATGAAGTTGAAAGTGGTTGACGCGACGGGCAACATCCCGCCGCTCGGCACGCTGATCATACGCCTGCTCGTGCAGGTGGGCTTGAGCTTCATCCCCGTCCTTGCCTTCTTCCTCGTCCTCGCGGACGTGCTCTGGCCGCTCTGGGACGAGCAGAAACAGACGCTCCACGACAAGGCCGCAGGCACGTTCGTGATCAAAACCACATGAGCAAAGTTTTGACGAGGTGGGCGAACAGTGCGGGCAGCGCGCCGGGAGTCGTCGGCGCGCTGCTCCTCCTGCAACTCGCAGTCGTGCGCGCGCTCGCCTGGGCAACACCGGAGCGCGCTTACTTCGCGGGGCACGAGTTGAACTGGGGCTGCTGGTTCAGAGACCACTTCGGCATCCCGTGCCCGAACTGCGGCATGACGCGCAGCGTCCTGCTCTCGCTGCAAGGCGACTTCGCAGAGGCCGCGCGGCTGAACCCCGCCGGTCTGCTTTTAGTCGTCGGCCTCGTCGTCTTTAGCCTCTCTATGATCTTTTTGATGTTCTACCGGCAGGAACACGCCGGGCTCGCCGCCGGAGCGGTGCATCGCCGCATACGCATCGGCGCGTCCGTTTACGGGAGTCTCCTCCTCGTCGTGTTGTTCGCGCACTGGTTCGGCGAGATCGCCGCGCGCTAGCAAACGGGGCGGGCGCGCTGTTAATAGTGCGCTCGCCGGAAAACGAAATTTCGGAAAAATTGTGGGGGCGAAAATTTCGTCGCGCGCACGCGAATTTGCTTTTACCTTTCGCCTCGCTTGGTGCTACACTCCGACGTGTCCGGCATCCGCCGTTTCAAGCAACGACAACTTTCCCCGTTGCCCGTTAGAAGGATTAACTGAATAGTCTCCTCTCGCCGCTCGACCGCGCTACTTCCCCCTCGTCTCTTGCAGAAGTAAACGGCCTAACGACGACCCTTTGTCCCCAAAAAGAGGGTTTTATCATGGACATCCCCCGTGTCATAGCCAACCGCTTCCGTATCGAGTGTGAGATCGGCAGGGGCGGGATGGGCACTGTCTATCTCGCCACGCATCTCGGACTGGAACGCCCGGTCGCCATCAAAGTTCTCAAAACCGAGTTTGCCGCCGACCCCGAAGTGGCCGAACGCTTCATGCGCGAGGCGCGCACGATGGCGCGACTCCGGCACACGCGCGCCGCGATGATCTTCGACGCCGGGAGTTTGCCCGATGGTCGCCCCTTCATCGTGATGGAACACGTCGAAGGCGCGACGCTTGCCGATGTGCTCGCGCGCGAAGGGCGCTTTCCGGCGGAACGCGCCGTGCGCATCGCCTGCGAAATCTGCGACGTACTCGCCGAAGCGCACGCGCTCGGCATCGTCCACCGCGACCTCAAGCCTTCCAACATCATGCTCAACGAGCGCGGCGTCTCCGTGCTCGACTTCGGCATCGCCAAAGTGCTCACCGCCTCGGCGGACGTGACCAAGACGCACGCGACGACCGAGTCCGGCCTGATCATTGGCACGCCGCGCTACATGTCGCCCGAACAATGCCTGGGTCAGCCCGTCGGCCCCGCCAGCGATCTCTACAGCGTCGGCGTGATCGTCTATGAAATGTTGACCGGACAGCCGCCGTTTACGGATCAACTGCAATCAGCCGTGCTCGTACGGCAGGCAACCTCCGCGCCGCCGCCGCTCGTC
>DASQNL010000270.1:0-4104 GCA_035644995.1 Pyrinomonadaceae bacterium
ATTGCTCAAGCGTTGCTGTTTAAGAACGGGTTTCGTATCGTAGAGACGGCAGATGAGCAAGTAGAGTGCGATAAGTTTAGTTTCCACAAAACCATCTTATCCCTCATTGCTCATCTGCCTCCTCTACTCCTGATTCGCATAGATTGAATAAGGCAACAGATGTTGTGGCAAAGCACCTTGCAAAGTACCTCGTTGATCTGCGCCGTCTTGGTTTTACTTCTCTGACGTTCTCCAAACTTCGCCTTGATCATGCTGAACACGGTCTTGAGTTTGACCGCTTGGAATAATGCACTTTGAGTTAGAAATTTCTTGATGTTATCGGACGCGTGCATCTATTGGTGAATATTATTGGTCAAAGAGTTATTTGAGTGGCGAGTTCATATTTTGAGGCGGGCGGCTTGGTTGGGGGTGGCGGAATTATATGAGGTTGGTGAGGCGGTGGCGGGCTTTGACGATTTGCCTCGCGATGCGTTGGGCTTCTTCGGCGAGGGCGTCGCGGCCTTGTGCGGCGGCTTCGTCGGACGCGAGTTTGATCCGGTAGAGGCCGTTCTGGGTGAGTCGCTTGAGGCCGAACTCGATGGTGCGCAACTCTTCTTTGAGAGAGAGGAGTTTTTCTTGGAGGTCTACGGGAGTGTCGGCGGCTTGCACGCGGGTGCAGTAGAATTGCAGTTCTTCGTCGCCGAGCAGCGTGTGCAGGCTGTCGGCGTCGCCTTCGCGGTAGGCGCGGCTGGCTTCGGCCATGATCCGGTGGCGGCGTCCGGCCTCCGCCTCATCCGCCGCGTGGTCTGGATGAAAGAGCTTTGCCACCGACCAGAAAAGTTTGCGCAGGCTGTTTCCGACCGCAGGCTTTTCCTGCCCGCGCATCTTCCCGGCGCGGTTGGCCTCCGTCTCCCCTGCTTCCGCACCTGCTTCGTGTTCGGGGTCGAGCAGACGCGCTTCGGCCTGCTTGATGGCTTGCTCGATCTCGGCCAACTCGGCCAGTTGGCTGCCGACGATCTGCGTGTAGCGGACATTGAAATCGTGCATCTCCGCTTGCAGAGTCGTCAGTTCAACTTGCCGCTCGGACAAAAGCGACTCCAGACGCGCCACTTCCGCCGCCAAATCGACCGGCTCCTCGCGGGCTGTGGATGAATGTAGAGTCAAACTTTCCATGCGGCGTAACGGACAGTATAGCAAGGCGCGCGGCAATATTCTCTGTCCGGGAGGGGGAAGAGATGGTTTCAGGTTTCAAGTTTCAGGTTTCAAGTTAAAGACTGAGCTTGTTCGGTCTTTAACTTGAAACTTGTAACTTGAAACCTGAAACTTGAAATCGGGCTGCCGTTCACCTTGCGGAACTCGCGGGACTTTAATTTCCCGGTGCGCTATCCGCAGCTCTCTAGTGTAAGCTAACCCGATACACGTAACTTTTGGACGGCAGGCGGCGGCGCGGATAACCGGCAACTCGGATGAGGCTTATGAAAAGAATCCTGTGGCTCGCGATCTTTCTCTCGGCGTTTTCTCTGGAAACTTTGGCGGTTGAGACCATGCGTCTCGACTTTTATCACACCGGCAACGCCGCGCAGGAATTATTCAGCGTAGACCGCGTGGTCGTCGAACCGCTGCCGTGGCCGGGCAATCCGCGCCGCGCGATTGACGAGTCGAACCTCGGCAAGTATCTGTTTGAAGTCAGGGATCAGAAAACGAATCGCCTCCTTTACTCGCGCGGCTTCGCTTCGATCTACGGCGAGTGGGAAACGACGGATGAGGCCAAGTTTGCGAACCGCACATTTCAAGAGTCGCTCCGGTTTCCCGCGCCCGCCGCGCCCGTGCAGATACTCTTGAAGAAACGCGACGCGCGTAATGCCTTCCGCGAAATCTGGACGACCACGATTGACCCGCGCGACATCTTCATCTCGAACGCTAAAACGGCCGCGCCCGCGCGCCTCATCGAAATCGAGAAGAACGGCGACCCGGCGATGAAAGTCGACCTGCTGATACTCGGCGACGGCTACACGGCCGCCGAGGCGGGCAAGTTCGAGCGCGACGCGCGGCGTCTCACCGCGACGCTTTTCCAGACCTCCCCGTTTAAAGAACGGCGCAAGGATTTCAACGTCTGGGGCTTGTGTCCCCCGGCGGCGGAGTCGGGCGTCTCGCGCCCCTCGACGGGCATCCACCGCGACTCACCGCTCGGCGCAACTTACGACGCCTTCGGCTCCGAACGCTACGTGCTCACTTTCGACAACCGCGCCTTCCGCCGCACGGCCGCTTTCGCGCCCTACGACTTCGTGGAGATTCTCGCCAACAACCGCACCTATGGCGGCGGCGGCATCTTCAACCTCTACGGCACGGTCGCCGCCGACAGTCAGTGGTCGGCTTACGTCTTCGTCCACGAGTTCGGGCATCACTTCGCCGCGCTGGCCGACGAGTATTACACCTCGCCCGTGGCCTATGCTCCCGCGACCGAACGCATCGAACCGTGGGAGCCGAACGTGACCGCCTTGCTCGACCCGAAGATTCTGAAATGGCGCGACCTCGTCAGCCCGGACACGCCGCTGCCGACCCCTTGGGAGAAAGAAGCGTTTGAAAAATACTCGCGCGAGATACAGGCGCGCCGCCGCGACATACGCACCCAGGGGCGTCCCGAACAGGAGATGGACGCGCTCTTTAACGAACAACGCGCATCCGAGAAAGCGATGTTCGCGCGCGAGAAATACGCGAACCGGGTGGGCGCGTTCGAGGGCGCAAACTACGAGGCCAAGGGCTTCTATCGCCCCGAAGCGGACTGCATCATGTTCACGCGCACTGAAACTTTCTGCGCTGTTTGCCGCCGCGCCATCGAGCGCGTCGTGGACATGTACTCGCGCCCCTGATTGCGCGCCAAAGAGCGAGAGGCCGGTCGCGCCGCGCTTTCATAACTGTTCTATCGTCGTCGCGCGCACGATCAACTTCTCCTGACGGAAGCGCGCTTCCAAGTCCACTCGATAACTCGCCCACCATTCGCGTCCGAGTTCATCGGCCATGACTTCAAAAAAGATGATCGAGTCGCGACTGATGCGCCCGCCCTCCTTCCAGACTCCCTCCGCTGGAGAACTGCGGAAAGCCGTGACGCCGCCGAATTTTTTCGTCAACTCGTCCCGCACGCGGTCATAGGCTTCATGCCCGAATGCCTCACCCTCGTTGTCGTACAGCGGCAGAAATATTTGAATGAGATACATGGGAACGCTGAAACTCCTGTCGAAATATTCGCTCGGCCTTTTGTTCGTGCTCGGCGGGCTGTATCACTTCGTCAACCCCGCGCTCTACCTGCGGATGATGCCTTCTTACCTGCCGTGGCATCTCTTCCTCGTCTACTTCAGCGGGTTCTGTGAAGCGGCTCTGGGCTTGCTGCTGCTCGTTCCGAAGTACGCCCGCCTTGCCGCGTGGGGCTTGATCGCGCTGCTCGTCGCGGTGTTTCCCGCGAACGTCCAGATGGCTTTGAACCCGCAACTTTTTCCGGACATTCCGCCCCTCGTCCTGTGGCTCAGGCTGCCGCTGCAAGCCGTGTTTATCGCCTGGGCTTACCTGTTCACCGGCGGCGGTCGAAACGACCGCCGCGCGGACTGATCTCACTAAGCAAACTGCCCGGCGGCATAACCCGAAGCCCACGCCCATTGAAAATTATAACCGCCGAGATGGCCGGTCACGTCAACCACCTCGCCGATGAAATAGAGGCCGGGCACGCGCGTCGCCTCCAACGTGCGCGAAGATAGCTCGGAGGTGGCGACGCCGCCCGCCGTCACCTCCGCTTTCTTGTAGCCTTCCGTCCCGGCGGGCGTGATTTGCCACTCTTGCAGTTTCGCGGCCAGTTCGTCCAGGTCGCGTTCCGTCAACTGCCTGAGCGTTTTGTGCGGCGCGTAGAGTTTGCACCAAGCCTGCGCGAACCGGCGCGGCAGGTGGCGGCCGAGCAGGTTCGCCAATTCGCCCTCGGAATCCGCGCGCTCAAGGAGCAGCGCGCGCGCATCCGCGTCCGGCAAGAGATTGAGACTGACGACTTCGCCCCGCCGCCAGTAGGAAGAGACTTGCAGGATGGCGGGGCCGCTCAAGCCCCTGTGCGTGATGAGTATGTTTTCGCGAAACGACGCGCCG